>NZ_JABXKO010000001.1:0-3713 GCF_017114965.1 Nostoc sp. JL31 | reverse complement strand
TCCGGATCTAAGTGAGAGGTGCGGGAGATAATACTCCCCATCGACTCAACCTAATAAACATCGTCATCAGTAAGTCAGCATTACGACGAACAAATTTTCCGAGAGCTACTTTTAAATTTGCTAGTGATAACTAACCTATACATTGGCTGCACTTGAGTTATTGAGAGTTTTTTGAACAATTGTTATTTTGAGGTTTCCCTAGCAGTTCTTGACTTTGGACAGTGAGAAAATTGAAGAGGTGTAGTAATATCGGTGCATTTCAACTGTGATTCTAAAGCATCAATTTTTCGTAAAAGCGATACGCCCCACAGGATAGAAATCACCAACTTGATTGTCATCCCCACGAGCAAAAGTGTCACTATTGTGGCGTTTCTCTTTTGTTGAGCCAACCTTTTTTGTTGTTCTGCAAGTCGTGCTTCAACTTCTTGAGCACGTTCAGCTTCTAATGCCTGTTGTACTTCTCGCCGATCTAATTCTTCACTAGCAGCTAAAAATCGATAATCTAAGTTGCTCAAGCTTTTACCATTTGCCCACATTTGAGCATCAATCAAGGCTTGTCCACGCAATAGGCGAGATTTATCTTTTTCTTCTGAGGCTACCCATGCATTAAAGCTTTCGTAGTAAGGGCGCAAGTAAGCTAACTTTTTTCCAACCCATTCTAAATTAAAAACTTCTTGATAAATTCGGTTTTTTACTTGGAGACAACCTTGTTTTTTGATTACCAAACCAGACAGCAACAGTTCTACCTGTTCTCGACTATCATCGGCTGGTACTTTCAATCCTTGGAGGATTTGTTGATAAATTCCTAACAATCTCGCAGCAAATTTTTCGTTTCTGAGGATGCGATCGCGAATAGTTCGTAAATGCTCCGGTTCATCTTGTGATTCCCATTTCTCGATGATGTATGATCGCACCACATTTTCTATCCAAAATTCTTCTGTGCCAGGGGGAATTTTCAGCTTTCTACCCATATCATCTTGAGATAAACTCACAAGTAACCGACACAGCTTTTGAGTAAGAAATGGTTGCCCATCTGTCCAAGCTAATACTTCTTTCAAAACTTTCTGAGGATGATTGTCTTTAATATCTAGTCCTAAAGAAAGTGGTTGAGCTTCTTCAAAGGTGAAACCATTTACTTGGATGGTTTTACCAAGATTAAACGGGGTAGTATTATTTTGATATATAATTAAATCGGAAGGTGTAGCAACCCCAAAAATTGCAAATGTAATCCGATAATACTCTGGATTAATTGCTCGTTGATTGTAACAAAACCGAATCAATTTAAAAAAGTCATCAACGGAAAAATCGAGACTGAGTATACTATCAACTTCATCAATAAAAATAAATAGTTTTTCGTCAGGAAACTGAGTTAACAAAATTTCCGAAATAAATCGACTGGTTTTCTGAACTAAAGAAAGATCATTTTGTTCTTGCCACCAGGTTTTTAAATTAACTTTTCCTAACAGTTTAAAACTCAACCATAAATCGCCGACAACTCCTTTATACCATTGTTCTGGAGTGATATTTTCACAACCAATATTAGTCATATCAACGGTGGCACATCTAAAGCCCTCTTTTTGCAAGCGGTGCTTTGTTTTGACCATAAGTGAGGATTTACCCATTTGTCTACAGGTTAAAATGTGGCAAAATTCACCCTGTTTTAAAGCTTCGTAAAGTTCTACATCCGCTCTTCGCTGAACATAGCTAGGAGCATCATTTGTAAGAGTACCACCAACTTGGTATCGATAATTTTTCATTTAATTGATTTTAATTTTAAATTTCTTCTATATCTCAATCAAAAATTTGTATAGGTAAATTTGATAAAATTCTCATCATCTCAATGAGATATTAAGTTCATAGTAAAAACTATATTACTTACTATTAACTTTTAAAACTAGCGTGGAAATTTAACAGAAGCATTAGCACTCTTTTGCTTTCCAAACTGTTGACTAAAATAAATACGATATAACTCACACATGGCACTAGCTTGATTGCCGTTTAATTGAACCAAACCCATACTTTCTAGTTTATAAGCAGCGATCGCGTTTAACTCCACTTTTTCATCTGTTGCAATTACCTGTTCCATCGCTAACATTAATTCTGGTTCTTCTTGCAGTAGTGTCAACAGTTCTCGTAAATGCTGACTGTAAATTCCTACTGGTGTAGATGCGGTTTCTAATAACACCTCCAGCGTCATTTCTCCCTGACATAGATGATAAAATGCAAGGCTCACCAGATAGGGATGTCCTCCTACCATTGCTTGTAGGGGTGCAAGGCGTTTTGCCCCTTCTGAGTTTCCTGCCCAATCTAGTCCGTAACGTAATGCTAAACTCTGTACTTGCTTGAGGGTAAATGGTGGCAGTGTAATTGTTATCCCTACATTGAAAGGCGATTGGTTGAGCTTAAGCGGAATATAAATTTCTGTGGTGTGAACAACTACCATCCGCAGTTTTTGCCAAGTCTGATCTTGCTTTGCTTGTTCATGCCAAAATCGCAGCATTGGCAGAAAATCTTGGGCAATATTGGGATGTTCAAAAATTCGATGGACTTCATTCAAAGCCAAAACTAAAGGATTATCATTAATGTATTGCAACAGATAAGCTTCAAAATAGATTTTGCAGCTGACCTTGCTGCCCATTTCCATATCCCAAAAATCATCTATAGAAGGAAGGAGATTTAACTGTCTACTGACATTTACACAAAACCAACGCAAAAATTTATCTAGGGAAGCAAAAACGTCTTGGTCAGCTTCTTGAAAGTCCAAATAGACAATTTGATAATCTTGCTCTCTAGCATAAGCAATCATCCGATTGAGCAGAGAACTTTTTCCCATCTTTCTAGGTGCTTTGAGCCTGATTAAACAACCAGGGTGTAAAACCTCATTACAAACAAGTTCTTCCAAAGAAGGGCGATTGATGTAAAGAGGAGAACCTAATGCTACAGGGCCGCTAGGAAATTCTATCTTGCTTGCTGAAAAAAAGTCTGAAGGAACCATTTCTAAGCTAGATTCTTCACCGAACTTTTCTGGGATCTGATTTTCTTGATTACCTATCTCGTCTTGCAAGTGTTTATTCAAGGCTAAATGCAGATTTTTTTTCGTTATTCTTTTTCCAAGTGCTATAGAAAGGTCTTGCCACAACTCAGAACCAACTTCCTTGATGTAATTGTTGCCGTAGCCTGATACCTCTGCCATTTCACTATAAGTTTTACCCAACCACGATTGATAAAGCACAAACCACTGAATTGAATCGAGAGGCTTGTCTTGGAGAATTTTTTTTACAGATTGTAGAAGCTTATCCACAGTGTATAAATTGTTAAACAGCTAGGCAGTTTACTTATAGCGGTTCTCGGTTGAGTGAGGTATAAGAACCCCACCACAACCAACTCCCCGCAAACGAGAAAGTAACGGTGATGTACCTTATATGATTAGGAAATGCTATATAATTTTTGTTTTGGCCCAGTAATAATAATATACATCTGAAAAAATACTTGAAACCACAAAAAATCAAGATTGCATTGATACAATTTTAAACTCTATTAGGAAATCACAAATATTATTGTAATGATATTTTTTTGATTATTTTTTTGTATAATTATATACTTTTTTATGGATGATTAGTCTCAGTTCTTTTGGAGTAGGAGGTTAGTTCAGCCTAACCTCGACTTTATCGAAAATTAATAACTCGGTTTTATTGATACGGCAAAAACCCTGG
>NZ_JABXKO010000042.1:0-130920 GCF_017114965.1 Nostoc sp. JL31 | reverse complement strand
CCCAGCCATACACAGATACACCCCTCTCATACGAGAAGTAGATTACCATATTTCGGTATTAGTGGGATAGGTTCTTTGTGAAGTTAATTTTTTTTAACGAACCACAGAGGCGCAGAGAACACAGAGAGAAGGAAAAAATGCTTAACTGAACTGTATTGATTTTTAGACAGTTAAGTGTACCTGTGTGATACCTTGACGCATTTTATATTGTCGCCTTAACCAAGACTTTTTAATTATTTTACGGAGTAAGGGAGCAAGTTGAATCAATAGCGATCGCAGCAGTGCATTTTTTCGCAGTAGTTCGCCTTGTTTAGCTTCTTCTAATTGGAGTTGCTGGGCGCGGATAATTTCTGGCTGACGTTCCGCTTGGATGTGCGATAGTGTCATGTCAATATCCTGGTGTCCAGCTTCTTTTTGCAACAGTGGCACAAGATGATTAGCAGCGACAATCACATCACGGAATGCTAGATTAATTCCTTGGGCACGGACGGGAGACATTGGGTGTGCAGCATCACCTAGAAGCAGTACTCCTGGTGCGTGCCATTGGGGACAATAACCAACCACAACAGAGAGCCGAATGGGAGATTCAATGGTGTCTGCATAATTACGGAAATGCTCTGCTAGCCATGAGGGTGATAGTGAGGCAAAAATCTCTCCCCAGTTGGCTTGCTTGGAGTCAATGTTTTCGGTTGCGGACATCACCCAAGCCAGATGTAGTTTTCCTGATTCTGCTCCGTGAAAGATGGTAAATACGCGATCGCCATTTACAATTGTACGAAACACATTATCGCCTGCAAACTCAGAAGTAGCAGCAAGTTTAAACCAGAGAATATCAATATTTTTGGGTTGGCGTACCAATTCCAATCCTATACGTTGTCGCACAAGAGAATTTCTCCCGTCTGCCCCAATCACTAGGTCAGCAGTTAGTTCTCTCCCATCGCTCAATACTACACCTGCGACACGTTGGTTACTCCACAGTAAATCCTTGACCGGAACACCCTGGATAAATTCAAACCCATCATTGGTTTGGGCTT
Source organism: Nostoc sp. JL31 (assembly GCF_017114965.1). Classification (NCBI taxonomy): domain Bacteria; kingdom Bacillati; phylum Cyanobacteriota; class Cyanophyceae; order Nostocales; family Nostocaceae; genus Nostoc; species Nostoc sp. JL31. The sequence continues at coordinate 129,886 of NZ_JABXKO010000042.1, read as the reverse complement.
CTGAAATCAGTGCTTTGAGCAGTGGTGGTTGTGAAACCAGTGTACAGGGTCGAGTTGCCCCCATTGGTTCATCAACTCGAAACAACTGCTTGTCCCCTATAATGAATTCCCACGCGTCGAGTTGCCGATGGGGAATATGTTCCAACAACGCTGATAGGCCCATTTTCTCTAAAGCTTCTAAGCCACTGGGCATTAATCCTTCGCCGCGAAATACACGATGAAAGTCTTTTGCCGCTTCAATTAACGTTACAGCAATACCACGTTTTACAAGGAGCAGGGCAAGGGTTACACCTGTTGGGCCTGCGCCCACAATCACAATCTGCACTATCCCATCCCTCCTGTATTAGTTGCTCTCAAAGATGTTGGTAGAATTATCTTGAGATTAACTTAAACCCAATTCTCGTTTTAGCAAGTTAATCGAGTTAGCGCCGATATAATTCTCAACCTTAATCAGCTTTGGCGGACGAATAATATCTTCATCAGATGCTTGCACGGCTGCTTGCACGGCCGCAAAACTGGCTTGATCGCTTATGATTACCTCAGCCCGCTTAACCATTGCCTGAAGTTTATATGCATCTTTTGGTTGCGAAGTCATCACCAATAGTTCATCACCGCGCAAACCGTGGAGGATGACTTCTGCGGCTCGTGCAATACCGGAACTGAGGCTAACTATCCCAACACAGTTTTCTTTTGGTAGGGTTTTCAAGATGCTGAGTTCTTTGCTGTAGTCGTAGATATCGAGAGGAATTACTCGTGCAGCTTTTGGAGCTGCGATCGCTTCCACATTACTGATAAAATACCGACTTGTGACGACTGTCGCAGAGGTGGTTTTATCTAACACAGCTGTTAATTCTTCCATTGCTACCAACTGGACTGGTATTTTTAGCGATCGCTCTAATTCATACACCATCAACTCACCAGCACCCATATCATAAGATGGCACTGCAACCAGTACCCGCGCACTACAACGCAAGCGCCAGTCAATTTCCGCTAAAAATAGCTCTCTGGCTTGATTCAGCGAACATCCTTGTGAGAGCAACTCGTCAAGTGCTTGCTGGACAACTTGATATGCATCAGGATTTTGTTTGAGAATTGGTGATTGTAACCTGCTACCGCCCTCATGACCTTGGGCACGAACATAAATACCCGAACCAGCCATACTTTCAACAAATCCGTCTTCCTCCAGTTGACGGTAAACTTTACTAATGGTGTTTCGATGTAACCCTGTTTGCATTGCCAGCGCGCGTGTGCTTGGTAATTTGTAGGCCGGAGGATATTGCCGAGAAGCGATCGCAAATCGGATTTGATTAAACAGCTGGGTTGATGCGGGAATTTCGCTGTCTGGCTGAATACGGAATTGAATCATCACCAAACCTCCTGAATACTAAGTGCTGAGTGCTGAGTCTTGAGTGCTGAGGTTTGAGTCTTAGGTGTTGCTTTCCTACTCAGCACTTTTAACTCAGCATCCCTGGATAACTAGTTGTATTTATTACATATAAAATCAGTTATTTACATATAAATTTTTTCTAAACTCAATTTCTAATGCTCTCACTATTGGTAATTGATAATTTAATTAGAAAAAAGTTGGGCATACTGGCATAGTTATATCAAATAAACACACAGCTAATCACACAGCACTGGTAAAAATTATTATGACAGAGCAAGCAACAATTACCACAACGGTTAATCTTTTGCAAGATAATATTCAAGTGTCTGCTTATCTAGCAGAGCCAAAAGAATCTGGTTCTTACCCAGGAGTTGTAGTATTACAAGAAATTTTTGGTGTCAACGTTCACATTCGGGAAGTTACAGAACGAATTGCCAAACTTGGGTATGTAGCGATCGCACCTGCACTTTTTCAACGTATTGCCCCTGGTTTTGAAACTGGATACACACCCGAAGATATTGAAACGGGCAGAAGCTACGCCATGCAAACTCAAGCCTCAGAGTTATTGAGCGATATTCAACTAGCAATTGACTACCTCAAAAATCTGCCCCAAGTGAAAAAAGATGGCTTTGGCTGTATTGGCTTCTGCTTTGGCGGTCATGTTGCATATCTTGCAGCTACCTTGCCAGATATTAAAGCTACGGCTTCCTTCTACGGTGCTGGAATTACCACTCGCACACCGGGAGGCGGCGCTCCTACTGTCACCCGCACCAAAGAAATAACAGGTACTCTCTATGCCTTTTTTGGTGCAGAAGATGCTAGCATTCCAGGCGAACAAGTAGATGAGATTGCAACAGAGTTAGAAAAATATAAAATTCCTCATCGTGTGTTTCGCTACGATGGAGCTGATCACGGATTTTTCTGCGACCACCGTGCCAGTTATAATCCTAAAGCTGCGGCCGATGCTTGGGAGCAAGTAAAACAACTCTTTGGTCAACTAAACTGAAGCATACGCACCCAAGTTCGTCATTGGTCATTAGTCATTGGTGAATAACAAAAGACAAATGACAAATGACAAATGACAAATGACAATCTAAACTTCAGTTGCACCATATCAAATAACAATTAATCTTCAAAAGTCATGAATTCCGAATCGAAACTTTCTCAAACAGCCAATTCGCCCTTTACAATGGACGATTTTGCCAAAGCACTAGAAAAACACGACTACCAATTTCAAAAGGGACAGCTTGTACATGGCAAAGTGTTCCAACTTGACCATGATGGAGCTTATGTGGATATTGGTGGCAAGTCGTCAGCTTTTCTGCCACGCGATGAGGCTTCTTTGAGAGCAGTTACCGATTTATCGGAAGTGCTGCCATTGCAAGAGGAAATGCAGTTTTTGATTATCCGAGATCAGGATGCAGAAGGGCAAGTGACCCTTTCTCGAAAGCAGTTGGAAATTCAGCACATCTGGGAACGACTGACTGAAATGCAGGAAAATGCTCAGACTGTGCAAGTAAGAGTTATGGGTGTGAATAAAGGTGGTGTAACCGTCGATATTCTTTCTTTGCGGGGATTTATTCCGCGATCGCACCTGGCAGAGCGTGATAATTTAGAAGCACTCAAAGGTCAAAATCTGACTGTGGGTTTTTTGGAAATTAATCGTAACACCAACAAACTCATCCTTTCCCAGCGTTTAGCAACCCGTTCTAGCAACTTCAGCTTATTAGAACTAGGTCAACTGGTGGAAGGTAAAGTTACTGGTATTAAACCTTTTGGTGTATTTGTCGATTTAAGTGGGATGAGCGCCTTACTTCATATCAAGCAGGTAAGCCAGAAATTTATTGATTCTTTAGAAAAAGTATTTCAAGTTGGCCAGCCAATTAAAGCTGTAATTATTGACTTGGATGAAGGTAAAGGGCGGGTTGCTCTTTCTACCAGAGTTTTGGAAAACTTTCCTGGCGAAGTGCTAGAAAACTTCGATGAGGTCATGGCTTCAGCTGAGGCGCGTGCTAATAGAGCTAATAACAAAGCGTCTGAATAGTTTTGAGGTGGGCTGCTTGCACAAAGTATAAATAGTGCGTAGGCGTAGATCTTCGTAGACATCGCACCTGCGGTATGTAGGATTAATCGGTGAATACTGCCCAAAAATTGAGCAAAAATCCAAATTGTGGGTTATTTTATTACTCCCTCTGCATCTATAAAGATGTGGGGGGATTGAAAATTGGGAAAACTTTTAACTAACTTACGTTTTTTTAGTACTTTGTCAAGCTAGTATCGAGGGTTTTTAGTAAGCAGTTTAGTGATTAGAAAATAAAGACTAAAGCTATTACTAAAAAATTTATTACCTACCAAGATAAACTTGACATCCTAATAGCCTCTAGCTAGTAATGTGGGTAAAACAATAATTTTAGTCAGCTTCAGATAACTTTCACTTTGAACGACAGAACGCAGAAATATTTTGTGTTACGATTTAGATACTTACCTACTTGTGAATTTAATTATTCCAGTTGAACAAGACTACGATTTACTGCAAAACTTTACCCAGTTAAATTATCTAACTGAAAAATTATTTATGAATGTTAGTACAGATCAGACACTTATTCACCAGAAAATATATGCGAAAGAATTACGTTCCCTGATGCCACCTGAAGCATTTATTCCCGATCCAAGTAAGTTAATTATCTTGTTCATTAATCTGGCAATTTTAATACTAGGTTGGATGATAGCATCTCGGTTAGATTCTTGGTCGCCATACCTTTTATGGCTTTATGTACCGTTAAGCATAGTTATGGGCAATAGCGTCGTTGTCTTACTATTTAGCACCCACGATTTGATGCATGGTAGCGTAATTAAAAACCCCCGATTAATCTATATAATTAGCTTTATAGGACTAACAATGTTGTGGATGCCACCAACATTATGGAAAGCAGTTCATAATCGAGTACATCATAATCACACTAATGATTTAGGCGACCCAGATCGTAATTACTTGTATAAACAATCTTCAACCTGGGGAAAATGGATTCAGGACTTATTTGTACCTTCTACTGAAGTCAATCCTATATGGTTCATAGTGGGAATGACTTCTGCTTGGGGTGTACATACTTTTCGGAATCTGACATCTGTGCTATTTTTCAATCATGAATCCGTCGATTATGTTCCTGCTGCATTTACAGTCAGTGCTAAAGATCGTCAAGCGATCGCAGGGGAATTATTGATGATGATCGTGATTCATCTGAGTATCATCATCTATCTCCAATTTGAACCCATAAAGCTCATACTTGGTTACTTTTTACCGATTGCAATTGGTTATGCTGGAGTAATTTTTTATATTTATACAAATCATTTACTTTGTCCGATGACCTACGTTAATGACCCACTAATTAATAGTATGTCTCTCCGGGTTTACAAAATATTTGACTTGTTGCATTTAAATTTTTCTCACCACACTGAACATCATATTTTCCCAGCAATGAACTCTGACTATTATGTGATGGTTAGGGATTTATTAGAAACTCAATATTCTGAAAAGTTTAATTTATTGGATGCTGGGGAAGCTTGGTATTTGTTGCTAAAAACTCCCCGGCATTATAAAGATGAAAATACTCTTACAGATTGGTCAGGAGAAAAGTCTGTTCCTTGTCCTACAAGCGACAGTTAAAAAGGTTTATTGCAAATGAATTGCAAATGAATACACTGCTAAATACCAAGGATTTTGCAAGAAATATCGACCACAGTCTAAGCCAGAGAATAAGCCGAAAAGGTCACGATGGACAATAACTAGTACCGCAAGGCGGAATTAAAAATTAAAAATGAATATAGCATAAGCATTTCATTGATTTGGAATGGGTGGTTTATTTCCGCCGTGTTGTACTAGTTAATTTATCGAAAAAATATATAAAGTCTAATTTAATAAGCAAAATGGCATTTGACTTACTCAAACCCCAGTTTGCTTTCTCATTTTGGTGTTTTCCGCAAGTAATCAAGCATATTAAGAAAGCAATATGCTTGATTGCTGACTTATACCAGTAATTCTTACAGTTATGACAACTATTCCTTTAACATTACTTTTCTCTATCTTCATCTAATGCTTCTTGGATTGCACGACCGCAAAACTCTTATGATCTTTGTTTAATTGCTTCTTTATTCATTGTTTTGCCTCCTCTGCATCCCCGACATCCCCCTTTTTCGTGTTGCACCCTCCTATTACTCTATCCCCGACATCTACAAAAATATGGAGGATCATTTTCAGAGTATTAAAATAAATAAGGTGTGACTTATTGGCGTGAGAATATCTTGAGCATGGTGACAAAGTATAAAAATATGCTCATATCTCTATTTAAGTATTGCTCAATGGGTTTTGATCATATATCGAGCATTTTGACAACTATAAACGCTGTAACTATTCAATTTAGGTATTTGTATGTTTCTGGTAACTGGAGCAACGGGAGGAATTGGTCGCAGAGTTGTGCGACTCCTACGACAACGAGAACAATCTGTGCGGGCATTTGTCCGCCTTACCTCGCGCTATAGCGAGTTAGAACACCGAGGTTCAGAAATCTTCATCGGTGACTTGCTAGAGGAAAAAGATATCCAGAAAGCTAGTCAGGGTGTGCGGTATATTATCAGCGCCCACGGTTCTGATAGCGATGCCCTATCTTTAGATTACCGTGCCAATATTGAACTCATCGACCAAGCAAAAGCCAATGGCGTAGAGCATTTTGTCTTCATTTCTGTACTGGGAGCCGATCGCGGTTATGAAGATGCTCCTGTTTTTAAAGCTAAACGAGCAGTAGAGCGATATTTGGCAGCTAGTGGCTTAAATTACACTATTTTGCGCCCATCTGGATTAGCATCTAACTTGCTGCCACTGGTAGAAAGATTTCGGGAAACGGGATTGTATCTGCTTGTTGGCGATCGCAAAAACCGTACCTCAATTGTCAGTACTGATGATTTGGCAAAGATAGTTGTGGATTCTGTGACAGTTGAAGGCGCTCGTAACCAGATTTTACCCGTCGGAGGACCAGAGATTTTATTACGAGAAGATATTCCCCGGATTTTTGGTCGGATTTTCGCCAAAGAACCAGTAATAATTAACTCACCCCTATTTGTCATTGATGGGTTACAGGGTGCATTGGGTTTATTTAATCCCAAAATCCAAAAAGCTTTGGGAACTTATCGCACATTGCTAGCAAATGAATTTTTCTGCACAAAAGATGAAATTGCCAATTTAGAGGCGATTTTTAACTTCCAATTGGAGACATTAGAAAGTTTTTTGCGGCGCTATTTAGCAGTTTGAATTAAACATCAGTCATTAGTCATTAGTCATTTGTCATTAGTGAATAACAAAGGACAAATGACTAATGACAAAGGACAAAGGATAAAGGACACAAATGAAATCTTCTCTAGCTGCAAATGCTGCTCAAGCACGTCAGACCAAAGAGCGATTCGCCCAACCGGAGGAACAACTTACTTATGAGTTGGGGAAGGCGGTACAGGAATTGCCGCCCCTGTACACTAGATTATTAGCGGGAACGATGAGCGCCATCGTATTTGGGACGATCGCCTGGGCGTACTTCTCGCAAATCGATGAAGTAGCAACAGCACCAGGGGAATTAATTGCCTCCGCACAGGTAAGACCGGTGACATCCTTGGGTGGAGGGTCAATTGTCGCCGTCAAAGTTCAAGAAGGCGATCGCGTTACTAAAGGTCAAGTTCTGATTCAAAAAGATCCAGACTTGCAAATAACCGATGTTTCCCGCCTAGCCAAATCTACTAGATTGATTCAAGACGATTTACAGCGTTTGGATGCAGAACGTATTGGAGGCAAAACTGCTGGGACGAAAGTGCAAGATGAACTTTTAAGCTCCCGCCTGCAAGACTTCCAAGCTCGTCAAGCAGCGGCGGAAGCAGAAGCAAATCGCCAAATAGCACTCATAGATCAAGCCAAAGTCCGCTTGAGTCGATTGCAAGATAACTTAGTTAATGCTAAAAGTAGCTTTGGGAATGCTCAAACCAACCTTGTCAATGCAGATAGCATCCGAATTAAAATTGAAAGTAATTTAGCCCTGGCTCAAGAAAGGGAAAAAAGCCTACGTACTCTAATTACTCCTGGCGCTGTGCCTCGTGTCGATTATCTGGATGCCCAAGAAAGATTAACTCGTGCAAAGACAGAAATCACCAGAGCGCAAGATGAAGTCATCAACGCCCAGAATAGAATCACAGAAGCTCAAGATAAAGTCACATCATTAGAAAAAGATATTGCTGCTCAAGTCCAGGAAATTCGCCAAGCAGAACAAGCTTACAATGCTGCACGCAGTCAGGCCCAGCGTGTAGCATCAGAACGCCAAAGCGAAATTTTGACGCAGTTTAATAAGCGTAAAGAAGAATTGACAACTGTTCAAGGTCAATTAGAGCAGGCGAGGAAGCAACAAGCTTTAGAAACGATTGAGGCTCCCGTAGCCGGTACAATTTATAAAGTCAAAGCCACTAAGGGACCAGTTCAATCGGGTGAAGAATTGCTGTCAATTTTGCCGGAAGGGGAAGAAATGCTTCTAGAGGTAAAAGTTCTTAACCGCGATATTGGGTTTATTCGTCAGGGAATGAAGGCAAAAGTGAAAATGGCGACTTTTCCCTTCCAAGAATTTGGCATTGTGGATGGCGAAGTTATGCAAGTCAGTCCAAATGCAATTGCGGATAAAGAATTGGGTTTAGTTTTTCCGACGAGAATTAAGCTAAATAGACACGCAGTGAATGTTCGAGGTCAAGAAGTAGAATTTACACCAGGCATGGCTGCTACAGGTGAAATTGTCACTCGGAAAAAGTCAATTTTGACATTCATCACTGAGCCTGTAACACGGCGGTTCAATGAGGCATTTTCTGTTAGGTAGGAAAGTCTGTTAGATTAGCCACAAGTAAGGGTTTAGCATTGTTAAACCCCTACATTTATTCACGACAGATAGCAGGTTGGTTGATTTTCTTAACCGAGCAATATTGAACTAAACTGCTAATCGCTATAATTTTCAAGCCATAGCCAAGAATTTTCTATATTGATCTATTTAGTTTTTGCATTTCCTCTAGTAGTTTGCCAAAATCAAGGTTATTCTCATCCTGATTGCTATTCATATTGATGTTGCCCAGAATCTTCTCATAGTTTTTAAATTGCTACCATAATTCTGGATTTGTTAATATGTTATTACTTTCGGCTGAGATCAGATATTTTGTGGTTTCTGTAATTGCTTGACCAATCACAGGGTTAAAATCAGAATCATTCCAACTAGCAATATTTTCTGGTGTTAGATATCTTGTGGTTTCTGTAATTGCCTGACCACTCACAGGGCTAAAATCAGAATTATTCCAACTAGCAATATTTTCTGGTGTTAGATATCCTGTGGTTTCTGTAATTGCCTGACCGATTAGAGAACCAAAATTGGAATTATTAAAACTAGAGCTTGTAGTTTGTGTGTTATTTCCTACGGTTTCTGCAATCACTTGACTCGCTAGAGAACTGACATTAGAAATTTTAAAACTAGAGCTTGTAGTTTGTGTGTTATTTCCTGCGGTTTCTGCAATTACTTGACTCGCTAGAGAACTGACATTAGAAATCTTCAAACTAGAGCTTGTAGTTTGTGTACTATTTCCTGCGGTTTCTGTGACAATCTGACGTACTTGGGCATCAGTCAGGTTGGAGTTAGCACTAAGCATCAGGGCAACGATACCAGCAACGTGGGGAGCAGCCATAGATGTGCCGCTATAAGTTGCATACTGATTATTCGGAACTGATGAATAAACCTTGACTCCTGGAGCTGTGACGTAAGCGATTTGATTCGTTCCAGAGCGGTTAGAGAAGTCGGCCAAATTATTATTTTTATCTACTGCCCCAACAGCAATTCCCGACTTGGATGCATAGCGGGCGGGATAGTCTGGTGAAGAGTCACCATCATTACCTGCTGCCATGACTACAATTACTCCTTTACTGCTGGCATAGTTAATGGCTGACTCTAAAGTGCGATTAGAAGATGCGCCTCCTAAACTGAGGTTAATCACATTAGCTCCATTATCTACAGCGTAGCGAATACCTTTAGATATGGAACTATAGGAACCAGAACCAGAGCTATCTAAAGCTTTGACAGGCATAATCTTGGCATCGTAGGCAATACCAGTGACACCGTAGTTATTATTTTCTCCTGCGATCGTGCCGGAAACATGAGTACCATGACCGTTGTCATCTAGGGTGTTGTTGTTTTGATCGGCGAAGTTCCAGCCGTAATTATCATCAATATAGCCATTTCCATCATCATCTATACCATTACCCGCAATTTCCTTGGTATTCGTCCAGATATTATTTGTTAAATCTTCGTGGTTATAGTCAACTCCAGTATCCACAACAGCTACAACAACGCCTTTACCTGTGTATCCATGTGCCCAAACTTCTGGTGCTTTAACCAGGTCTGCTCCCCAATTATTGCCACCAAGATCGGGAACATCAGCAAAGGTATTCTGACCAATAGCTCTAGCCACTGCTGCTGCTCCATTAATCAAGCCATAGCCATTTGTGGAGTTATAATTTTGAGTGCTAAAAGTCTTAGTAGTAGCGTTATTGCTATTTTCAGATTCATCGTTATTTAGCAACTTCACATCAGCATCGGCTGAGTTATAGCTACTACGTCTGCTGAAGTTGAGGCTGTAGTTATCTTTTGTATTAAAGCTATCTAATGAGGAGATTGAAGTGGCATTTAGCTGTTTCTTTGACAATATATTGTTATTAACATCATTAATGTGCATAAATTTTTTCTCAAAGATAGCAACTGTTTTTTGACAGTTTGAAGCCTTGAAACCTTTATAATAAGAAGATTTCAATGGATGAATCAAACTTCATTCTCAATAATTACTATGGAATCTAATAACAAAATGCTAATTTTATTACCAAAAAACATTATGATAATTACGGTTTTTATTAAGAGTAACTTTATCAAGTAAATATTAAATATTTAAGGTGTATTAATTGATGCTAATGCATAAATTATACTAGGACGTTATGACTCCTTTTATTACTCTTAGAACTACTGCGATCGCTAGCTATAAAAATATTTATATTACTTAGACTGGAGCAATGGTAATTATTGAAATCAGCCAAATTAAAATGGCGAACGGAGTTATACTCCATTCGCCAAAGGCTATCCTTAAGCCCCTTTGCAAACGTCGATTTTTATGTAACCACAAGCTTTGAATTAGTTAAATCTATTAAATGTTTGCTTGCTGCCGTTGATATAGTGACCAATACAAACCCTTTTGTTGCAACAATTGTGAGTGAGTACCACGTTCAGCAATCACACCTTGCTCCAATACCAAAATCAAGTCAGCACGTTTGAGGGGAGCAAAGCGGTGAGCAATCAGGAACACGGTACGGTTAGCGGAAATTTTTTGCAGGTTTTGCAGCACTTGTTGTTCAGTTTCACTATCCAAGGCACTAGTAGCTTCATCCAAAACTAAAATCGGCGCTTGGGAAAGAAATAGCCTTGCCAGAGCAATGCGTTGTCTCTGTCCACCAGATAAAGCTGTACCGCGTTCACCAACATTGGTTTCGTAACCGTAGGGTAATTGACTAATGAAGTCGTGAGCCACGGCTAATCTTGCCGCCTCTACAACTTGCTCTGCGGTAATGTCGGGACTACCGAGAGTGATATTTTCCAAAATAGAACCGTTAAATAAAAAGTCTTCTTGGAGAACTACACTAACTTGTTGCCGTAGTGAGGCTAAATCGGCACTTTTTATATCAAAACCATCAATCAGGATGCGTCCTGATTCAATTTGATAGAGGCGTTGCAATAGCTTAGATAGGGTACTTTTCCCAGAACCGCTACGTCCGACAATGCCAACAAACTGCCCTGGTTCGGCACTGAAAGAGATTCCCCGCAGAATTGCTTCAAAGTTGGGACGGTAGCGGAAAAATACTTGCTCGAAGGTGATTTGTCCTTTCAGGGGTGGCAAAACTAAGCCAGTTCCCAGTTCAGCTTCTGGGGAGACGTTAAGAATATCACCAATGCGATCTACAGAAAGTAGCACTTGTTGAAGGTTTTGCCACAACTGTACTAAGCGCAAAAGCGGGCCTGTGACTCTACCAGACAGCATTTGAAATGCAACAAGCTGTCCAATTGTGAGCTTTTGTTCGATAACTAACTTGGCACCAAACCAGAGAATCAGCATGGTGGACAAATTGGTAAGAAAATCACCAATGTTGCTGCTGATATTCGAGGTGGTTGAAGCTTTAAAACCTGTGCGAATGAAGCGGGCAAATAACCCTTCCCAGCGATCGCGGGCTACTGGTTCGGCTGCGTGGGCTTTAACGGAGTGAATTCCGGTGATTGTCTCTACTAGAAACGATTGACTATCGGCACTCCGGTTAAAAGTTTCGTTAAGCCAGTTACGCAGAATTGGTGTTGCAACTATCGTTAATGTGGCAAATAGTGGCAGTACTGCTAAGGCTACAAAGGTGAGTGGGACGTTATAGTAAAACATCAATGCCAGGTAGACCACAGCAAAGATGCTATCTAGAATTACAGTTAATGCTGTACCTGTGAGAAACTGACGAATTTGTTCGAGTTCCTGGACTCTTGCTACTGTGTCTCCGACGCGGCGCGACTCAAAATAAGCCAAAGGCAGACGCGTCAGATGGCGAAATAGCTGTGCTGATAAACTCAAATCCAGACGACGAGCTGTATGGGTAAAGATGAATAGGCGCAGAATACCCAGTATGGATTCAAATATGGCTACGCATAAAAGTGCCAGCGCCATCACATCGAGAGTCGGCAAACTCCCCTGCACCATCACTTTATCAATGACGACTTGGGTAATTAGCGGTGTTGTTAACCCCAAAAGCTGCAAGGTAAAAGATGCTAACAATACTTCTGTGAGCAATCCTTTATACTTCCAAACTGCTGGGGTAAACCAACTGAGGTTAAATTTTTCTTGCTGGGATATGAGTTCTACTTGCCACAATTGTCCATCCCAAGACACCTCAACTACAGATTGCGGCAAGCTTTCACAAGTCCGTTCGGGATTTAGAGGGTTAGCGATAATTAAGCGATCGCCTTTAACTCCATAAGCCACCACCCAGGATGGACTCTGGGGTGAGTCAGAATTCCACAGCAATAAAGCTGGAAATGACAACTGTCGCAACTCACTCCAACTCACTTGTAACCGCCGCAACACTAACCCTAACTTTTCTGCTGCTTCCACAACCTGTTTTGGGCGTTGTCCTCTGAGTTGACGCTGCACCCATTCCAGTTGCACAGAATTTTCTAATTGTTGCGCCACCATTGTTAAACACGCAGCAGCGGTGTTCCAACTGGCAACAAACGGATAAATTGCAGCGATTAAATTGGCGGCTGGGAGTCCTTTTTGGGGTTGGAGGCTGTGGGGGCTGGAAGTCCCGTCTGAGGCTGAAGTTACTGAAGAAGTACTAGAAAAGGAAAATGTCTCCCTTTGTCCTTCCATCTCTACTGGTAACGCTTGCCAAAATTCCTGAATTTGTGGGTGAGAAAATTCTGCCCACAGCGCAGTTTCCCAACAAACTACTACCACTTCTTTACTAGCAGCTACAGCTTTAACATCCGCAGATAGCTTTTGGAAATCGCCAAACCAATCCCCTGCATCTAGTGCGGCTAAAGGTTTGCCAACGCCCTCTTCTCGCAAGCGGACTTTCCCAGCCACAATTAAAAATTGATAGCCACCGACATCGTTTGACCAGATTTTTTCTCCAAGACGATACTGGCGGGTTTGGCACTCATTTTCCAATCGGGATTGTTGTTCGGGAGTCAGCCAGGATAGCGGTGGCTGATTCCAAGGCAAAGAAGCTAGCACTTTTAATCGTAAAGATTCATTATCCAGAATTTTTAACTCACTTGTAACTTGACTGTCAGTTTTTGAATTTTCTCTGCTAGCCATTTTTCAAACAACTCATTTTGTAGTGCTTGCTGTAGTTGAGTATCTTCTAAAGACGCTGGTAGAAATTGTTCTACTCGAAACAAACCATAAGGCCCTTCTCCTTGGGGAGAGTCTTTGCCAACGATTTCTATTGGACCTATCAATTGTCCAGGACTGGCCACATCAATAGCTGCCCGTAATATATCCGGCATACTACCTCGGCTGACGATTCCCATCATGCCATTCACAATTCGGTCATCTGAAAGGGAATACTCTTTAGCTAGTTGCTCAAAACTACCTCCTTCTTCTATTTGGGTTTGGAGTTCGTCTGCCAATTCTCGATTATCAACAACAATCCGGGAAAGTACTACCCGATCCAAGAAAATCTTGCGCTCAATAAAATATTCTGAGAGTTTTGTTTGTGTCACTACGGCTTTCAGCTTTTCTAATTTGTAACCAAAAGCAACCGATGTGTGAAAAGTAGCGTAATCTGTGTTATTTGTCTTTAACCATTCTTGAAAACTTTGGGGGTCAGTGAGTTGATTTTTCAGCCTAAAGTCAATTATTGACTGTTCAGTTATTGCGGTGCCAATTTCAATATCGTCTCGTGTTCTGATTTCTTCCTCAATTACGTACTGCCGGAGAATATCCCCAATGAACTGTCCCAATTTTCCAGAGGCTTGCAGGTACTTTACTGCTTGCTCTATAGAAATTATTTGGTCATTAATTGTCAAAAATGATAAAGATTCCATGAACTAATTATGTGAAAATGGTTAAACACTTATAGGACTTTTAAATTAAATCATATAGAAATCATCTGGTCATTCATGGATAAATACGATAAAGATTCAATGAACTAATTACATCTAAATGGTCAAAAAATTATATAGCTAGTAAATAAAATAATTTGCCACGATCATTTTTACAGTCTAGTGGGGACAAAATCAGGATTGAAAATATTAGTGGTGGCGCAGTAGTAAGGCAAATAGTTATTTTTTACCAATGCCTTTCAAGAGTGCTGAGTGGGGAATCTGGAACTGGTAACGGCCTAAATGCCCCACTTAAACGAGTAATTGTAATTATTTATTCTCGTAAGTCTAGTTACTGAAAGTTATCCATGTCCAAGCAAGTAGCACAGATGCGATCGCACCGATTAATGTATTAAAAATATTTACTACTTCATTGGTCAACCAGGTATACTTAGATTGCAGTGTTGCGCCAATCACACTTTCTAGGTTGGTGGCAATAAATGCTGCCAGTACACACCAAGCGACTCCCAATAGATCGATTAAACCAACTCCCCAACCCACAAGTGCGATCGCTACAGAAGCCACAATCCCGGCTAAAGTTCCCTCCAAGCTTACCGCTCCTTCTGTACCGCGAGGCACTGGTTGGAGTGTGGTAATCAAAAAGGTGCTTTTGCCATAAGCCTTACCGACTTCGCTGGCAGTGGTATCAGCTAGCTTGGTACTGAAACTCGCTACATAAGCTAGTAATAGTAGGGACTGGGGATTGGGGATTAGCGACTGGGGATTAGGTACGAGGAATCCCGAATTTATTATTCCTACTCCTAAAGCACACAATGCCCCAGTTAAAGCCGAACCCCAAACATTTTCTGGGCCTCTTGCCCCAGAACGCTTTTCGGCAATTCCCTCTGCCTCCTTCTGCGCCATACCGATGCGGGTAACGCCAGAACCAACCAAAAAATAGAACATTACTACTGCATATCCTTGCCAGCCTAGAGTTACCCAAATTAAGATGGCCAGGAACCAGGCGTGGAATAATCCAGCAGGGGTAAGTAGCTTTTTCGGAGCAATCCAAGCTACACCCAATAAAATTGTGTTTAATACTACTGCTACTAACCAGGGATTTACAGAATAAATTGAGGAAATTGAGGATGACATCAGCAATTAATCATGAGTAATTTTGTCTGAATATCAACAGAATAACGAATTTGTGATGCTTAGTGCTTTATTTTTGAAACCTCTCTAAGTAAAGTAATATGTTTGTATTATTAACTAAATTCCGTAGGCATTGCTCTGAAAGCTGAGTGGCAAACCATCAATGATGTCTTAGATAAAGACTGAAATATTGACTAAAGAACGTGGATTAAACAAAATGCAAAACTTCTTTTGAGTTAGGTAGACTCTTCTCCGTCACCGCAGATTATAGTGGCTGAAGTATTACTCAATCCCCAATCTTAGTCATAAGGATAAAGAATATAAGTTAATGTCAGTAAAAACTGTGTTCAAGTTAACCACAATCAAAACTTAATAGCATAAATTGTAGATAGCATCAACTACTAGTATTTGCACACAAGCTATGAGCCAAACTTTATTCCATCTAGCTTTCCCTGTAACTGACATTGCCCAAACAAAAGCATATTATGTAGATGGCTTGGGCTGTATTCCTGGTCGTGAAAACCACCATGCCCTGATTCTCAATCTCTACGGTCATCAATTAGTGGCTCATGTCACCAAAGAACCTTTGACACCGCAACAAACTATCTATCCCAGACACTTTGGGCTAATTTTTACTCAAGAACGTGACTGGCAAGACTTACTACAAAGGGCACAACAACAACAGCTACTTTTTCGTGAAGAAACCAAAAATCGCTTTGTCGGTTCTCCTCTTGAGCATCGCACTTTCTTTTTAGAAGATCCCTTTTATAATCTCATGGAGTTCAAGTATTATCGTCACCCAGAGGCGATTTTTGGGAGTTACGAATATACGCAAATTGGCGATAGGACTTAAAAAATTAAAAATTAAAAATTAAAAATCAAGTAATGCAAGCCTAACAAGCATCCTGGTTACTGACTGGATTTTTTATTCAGCAAGGGTAGCTTAATAGGCTTTGCTAAAGCTGCTGTGACTACCGCTAAACTCCTGGGATCTGTCAGCATCCAAGGATGTAGAGTAACTGGTACTATTACTTGGCTTCCTACGGGCATTTGTGAACTATTTGCTGGGACAATCATTAAATCATAAGGTGTCCAGATAGACGTAAAATCTAGCTGCCCCAACATTACAGCATCAGAATTTAAATCCTTGAGAAAAATGCTGTCGGGGCGCATTTGTAGGCAACCAGGACGCTGGGAACCATAAGCAACCACAGTTCCATAATGGGGCGAAGAGATGGTAATAAACCGCTGCACGCGGTTAATTCCTCCTAATCGCTGAACATAGTAACGGCTGACAATTCCTCCCATACTGAAGCCTACTAAATCTAGGCGTTGTTCTGGTGCAAAGGTTGCTGTAACATAATCGGCTACCTGTTTTGCCAATTCATCAAGACCCACTACACCATTATTAGGAATCAGATTCAGGCTATATACAGACCAACCCCGTTGTATGAAGTATGCCCTCATTTTATGGAAAACTGCCTCTGTATCGTCAATGCCGTGTATTAACAAAACGGGATTGCGTTGTTGAATTTCAATGTTCATTTACAAAATCTAACTGAATTAGGGGGTGTATTTCACTTTTGTAGGTGCATACTGCTCTACAAACTGAAGTTATTGCTTTTCAGATTCTTTCTTTTAAAAATATTGTGGCAAACAAAACTGAAATGCTTTGAAATATACTTTGTATGAAAATTTGTATAAAATTTAACTAATTTGTCTTGCCATCTGCGATTCGGCTATGACACTCTTCCCACTGGTTGAGAGTAAACTGCTTGTTTAACTTCAATTGGGTATTTACCAAACAAAGAAATGTTAATTCTTGTAAAGCTTGCTTTCAGAATCTTGCTCTTAGCTACAGTAAAATTTAATAATTAGTTCTCGGTGTATGCAGGTTGCAAATGCTTGCAATAGAACATTTTGCCCTGTGGTTTTACTACAATGTTAATTAAGCACAAGCCTATAAGGGTTGTCACCAGGATGGGGTGACGCCAAGTAGATAATGTAACATTTTGTCGTAATTTTTAACAATTACGGTCGAGTTCAAAATATAAAAGGTAAAAGGCAGGAGTAATTTTCATGGATTTTATCAAAAAGTTAATTTCGGGTATTCAGGGTTTTCTTGGCGGTATTCTGGGCTTCATTACCGGACTGTTACCGGGGAAGAAGAAAAGCAACGGCTACTTCTTAGAATTGGACGAAGCCAAAGATGCTGCCAAAGATGCTGCTAAAGAGGTAGCATCGAGCGCGAAGAAAGTAGCAGATACAGTTACATCGACAGTTGCATCGAATGCTAAGAAAGTAGCAGAGACAATTACATCAGAAGCACCAACTTCATCCAAGCCAGATTCGTTAAATGGAACAAAAACCGCTGCTACTAAGACTAAGGCTAAAGAAAAATCAGCTAAAAATCCCAAACCAGCTGACGTTCAATTAGTCCAGACTGCTGAAGGTCTTAAAATTGAACCAGGCAAAAAAGCAAAGGCGGCGGCAGCGAAAGTACTCAAAGAAGAGCCAACTGAAACAACCTTTGCACCAAAATATCTTGCTCCTTCGACTACTAGCTCTAATGGTCGTCGTCGTCCAGGGGCGAATATGAGTGCTTATCTAGATATGGCACGTCAGATTAAAACACCTAAATAATTCATAGAGACCGTAAATTTACGGTCTCTATAGATTAAGCGTGAAGATGCAAGGTTAAGATAACTTTGCCAGTTGTAGATGGGGGAACTCTCCAAAGTAAGAGCGATCGCTTAATTTTCTCCACTACAACTGGATCTTTTAGGGTCGAGGTTTCCTCATCCAAAACTATTCGTTCTACCCGACCTTTCTTGACGGTGAACTCAAAGACGATTTCACCACTGAAGCCGGAAGGAAAGTTTAATTGCTGAAGGTGTCTGGTTAGATCAGCAATTTCTGTATTATCCAAGCCAGTGACGCTGATGACCTCTAACTGATGGTTGATGGCTGCGTCTAATATTTCATATTGTGCCATCTCCTCTAAATCAAAGCTCAAAGATGTCTCGACTTCTTTGGCTACAGGAGATTGTGGCGATCGCTTTTGCCGGAGAAAATCTGGAGCTTCTTCTAAAGCTGGCGCTGATGGCATTGAGAGTGATGTTTTACGTGCAAAACCACCAGCCGGAGCATTGCCAAACACTCCTTGGTAACTAACTGCTTCAGGCATTTCCACTGGCACCTGCATAGACAGATATTCGTTTCCTGGTTCAACTCGCACGTCATCGCTGACAGCCACAAAAGCGGTGTATTGAGAAAGCAGTTGATAAGTTAAGGCTGTTTCTGTAACCGCTTCCACATCAGCTTTAGTTTCAAAACTCACCATTTGATTCATCAAATCTTTGATGCAAGCACGTCCCCATAACTGCGCTACAGCAAGATTTCCTGTTTCCTCAAATTTGAGGTTAAACGTTTTTTCATAGTGCTTATCGCCCGCAGCAATGCCGGAAATTTGCAGATTTCCGCTAACTCTATCCTGTTTGCGACCAAATAAAACTAATGGTTGTTCGCAAAATAAATCAGGCGCTATGGCTGGGTAAATCACAGGCGATTCTGTGTCACCTTGCCAATAAATTTGAATATTTGTGAGTACAGGATTGTTAATTTGCCTGTAAAACTTTTCGGCAACCTCTTCCGTGGGTTCATCATGACGAATAATTCTAGATATTCCCCGGCCAATTTCGGCGATGCGATTCAATAAAAAACGGTTAACTGAACTACCAGCACCGAAACTATAAAGGCGATTTGCTGGTTGGAGGTGCTGTTGTACTTCTGCTAAAATCTCATTTTCGTTGCCGATATAGCCATCAGTTAAGAGTACAACGCTGCGTAATCTTCCGACTGGTGTGGGGAAATTTATGGCTGTACGAATGCCACTGAGCATTTCTGTGCTGCCATCAGCTTGTAAATTGTTAATGTAAGCGATCGCTTTGGTACGATTTTCTAATGTATTCGGCAGAGGTGTTGGCGATAACTGTCTGACTCTATCGGAAAAATCGATAATTGTGAAAGTATCGTTGGGATTCAAACCATTGATAAATCGCCGCATCAATTCCTGACACTTTTGCAACGGATCGCCAGATTGTGAACCGGAAGTATCCACCAAAAATACGACATCTTTAGGCACAATCTCATCAGTGGAATATTCCAAAGCTGGAATCAGATATATTGCAAAATGTCCGCCGCGATCGTCGGTTTGGCTTAATACTGTGGATTGAGTTTCTTTACCAGAAACTTGATAGCGGAGAATTAAATCTTTGTTGGGAATTGTATCTTCTCCAGCTAATTGAATCCGCACAATTTGACCTGAGTGTTCAATTTTTAATTGATGGGAAGGAGAACGCACTTCGGAAATTGGCAAACCCGCATCAATTTCGACTGTGACATTAATATTGTGACGCGATCGCGTTCCTTCTAAGACTACAGGCGGTGTAATGCGAGAAGCATCAGGAACTTGGTCTGTATCACCGCTACCATCTATCGGCGTTCCCGGAATATATCTTGGCCCCACCACCATCGGAAAAACAAATTCGTAGTTTCCCGCCTCAAATTTTAAACTTTCGGTGTAACGAATTGTGACATCAATTTGTTCGCCAGGTTTGATGTTAGCCAGAGATTGCGTGAAAATGTTGTCTCGTTCCTGTTCTAGAAGTCCGGCGGTGCGTCCTTCTTGTTTTGCCTTTTCGTAGATGGCTACAGCTTCTTCACGTTTTTTAATATTACCTTTGATGATGCGATCGCCTATTTTAATTTCCATGTCATCCACCGCCGCCTCATCGGGTAACGGAAAGATATAGACTGCTTCTAAAGACTGTGTGAAGGGATTTTCAAAGCTTTGGATGACCTCAACTCGTGATAAATTACCGACAATTTTTGCGATAACTTCTGTATGCTTGAGTGGAAAAACTAGTTGTTCTCCTTGAGGTGATTGAACATACAAACCCCCTAAATGTAGGTTTTTAGGACTTACTGTATTCATAGAAAACTCCTATTTTATTTGTGAACTTACTTCTTAAAGTAGGTAACAAGTAACTTAATTACGAATTATTTAACAAACACCAGTCCACTATACAAATGAAAAGCTGAATCCCAATTAGTCTGTTCCCTACGAAACAGATCGATATGAGACTTGATATGACTCAACATTTCTGTTTGATCTAATGTTGTATCTGCAAAAGACGTGAAATCTGACCAGATTTTGACTTGAGGTAGTTGCTGGTCAATCCAACTTGATAAACTATTCCAATTAATTCTGATTGTATTTTGGCTAGCTTGAGGAATGATTTCTAAACCTTTCTGAAATTCATAGCCGTTATCATAAAGTCGGAGAATGGAACGTCTACCAGGTATGTGTAAATCACAAAACTGAGCATAGTCTTGTGTTTGAGTTTTCCATTCCAGTTTACGGCGGGCATTAACATCTACAACTTGTTCAAAAATGGGCAAAAGTCCCACTACTCTTGCTGTGACTTCTGACCAGTCAAAAGTCAGAGAACCGAGTTGATTTACCTCGTTTCGGCAAACAACAGTAACTTGTGGGGTAGATGCTTGGAAATGTTTGACTTGATAAACTTGAATTTGCTGAATTTGCGCTATTGTTGCCCAAAAGCAAGGAATACCAGCCTGCTGTAGCTGTTTCCCATAAAATTTTAGTTCTCCTACTTGGCCAGTGCGATACAATCTCCAGCCACGACTTGGGAGTACCAGCCGGGCAGTGTAGGGATCTAGCTGCATAATCTGAGCAAATTTTCGAGATGCTTCTGTTTTCATCTCGGTACTGAGTGGCTCTAAAACTAGTACGCCAAGTTCGGTGTTATTTGGTTCAGATTTTGCTTGGGAAATAGCTCTTTGTCTTTCTTCTAGTTCAATTTCTTGTAGCCGTCGCAAACCTTGGCGTGCGAGCGTTACTATTTTGGCGTTCCTTGTATCTCGTAGCAGTTGCCGATAAATTTTTTCTGCATCTTGGTGCTTTTCAGATACTTCATGGAGCCGACCGAGATAATATTGTACCCAAGGATTTTCGGGTGATTCTTTTTGCAGCTGTTTGAGTAATTTAGCTGCTGTTTGATAGTCTTTATGCTCAAAGGCGATCGCAACTTGCTCAATCATCACTTACTTTAAATTACACGCTGGAGTGATGTCTCGCGCAAAAGTAATTTTGCGTGAGCTATAAATCATTTATACTTCACAACATGCGGTAATCAAGGATAATGCTACTACTGGGGCTGTAACTGCTCTCAGGATGCGGCGACCAAGGGAAACGGGTTGAAATCCGGCTGACTTCGCATTCTCAAGTTCTTCTGTTGTCCATCCCCCTTCTGGCCCAGTAGCAATGACAATCTCCTCAGAAATGCTACTCAGCACCTTGCTTAAATGGGGATATTCTCCACGAGCCTCACAAATGTAACGGTGACTTGTCTGATTCGCGGTGACGGCAGTATTAAAAGCAACAGGTTCAAAAATTGTCGGCACGAATGAGCGCTCTGACTGTTCAGCGGCTTCCGCAGCGATGCGCCGCCAGCGTTCAAGCTTTTGAGGACTAGGATGAAGCAAAGTGCGATCGCTCAATACTGGTGCAATACAAGCTACTCCCAACTCTGTACAACACCGCACCACTTCATCAAATCCATTACCTTTGGGTAACGCCACCATCAGCGTAATTGATATAGGTAATTCTGTTTCTACTAACAGCGGTTCTAAAACCTGTGCTTGTTCCCCTGCTAGCTGCGCTAACCACCATTTTCCCTTACCATCCATTGCAATAAAGCGATCGCCTTCATGCAAACGCAACACACGCCCCAAATAATGCTGTTGTTCTTTGGTGAGAAAAATTTGTCCTTGTTGGAGTTGGGAGGGTGCGATCGCAATTCTTTGCAGTTGAGACATGGGATTTGGGAATTTCAAGAATATCAAATCAAAGATGGACACAGATAAGTCCATCTGTGTCCATTCATGGTTCAGTTATTTATTTGACTTACGAAAGATTCTGGAAGTAAGCCTCTAGCGCTTCACTCACCAACTGAGTCATCGGCTTA
Source organism: Nostoc sp. JL31 (assembly GCF_017114965.1). Lineage (NCBI taxonomy): Bacteria > Bacillati > Cyanobacteriota > Cyanophyceae > Nostocales > Nostocaceae > Nostoc > Nostoc sp. JL31. The sequence goes on along the minus strand of NZ_JABXKO010000042.1, from coordinate 107,618 downwards.
CCTTGACTTTCTGCTACTTCCTTTAATTTGCTATAAACCTCTTCTTTCAAATTCACCCGATGGCGCGATTTGTTTGCACCATTAGCTGTTTGCGGTTCGTAGCTAGCAGCAAATTCGCGGATGGCATCAAAACCAACGCGATCGCAAAAATCACCAAAGCTTTCCTTTGATTTCCGAGATTTCTTAAAGTAAACAAAAATCGGCTCTAAGAAGCTTTCCAAGTCATTATGGTGCAGCTTTTCTATGTAAGGTTGTGCCAGTCGAGTCTGATTTGGCGAACCCCCTAACCATAGCTGGTAAGATTCTGGAGCGCTACCGACAAAAGCCAATTCTGCCAAGTAAGGACGAGCGCAGCCATTGGGGCATCCTGTCATCCTTACCACAAAATGTTCTTTTTGTAAACCTAGTTTATTCAACAGAGCGCGAATCCGCTCCAAAATACCCGGTATTGCGCGTTCTGATTCCGTGATTGCCAAGCCACAAGTGGGTAAAGCCGGACAAGCCATTGCATACCGCACTAAAGGTTCGATTTTACTAGGGTCGTCTCCGACACCGTGACGGCTGAGAATGTCTTGAATAGCTTCTTTGCTATCTGGTTCGATATCGTAAAAAATCAGGTTGTGGTTGGCTGTCAGACGGATGTGTAAGTTGAACTGTTCAACAATTTCCCGCAAAGCGGTTTTCAGTTGAAACGAACCTTCATCCTTGACTCGACCATTGTCAATAGAAATTCCTAAGAATAGCTTGCCATCACCTTGTTCATTCCAGCCGAGGAAGTCGTAATATTTAAACTCTGGCAGTGGTTTGAAGGCTTCGATTGATTTACCGAAATATTCTTCAACTTGAGTGCGGAATTTATCTAAACCCCAATCGTTGATTAGATATTTTAATCTGGCATGACGACGATCGGTGCGATCGCCATAATCTCTCTGAGTAGCAACAATCGCTTTTACAATGTCGTAGACATCATCCTTAGCCACATAACCGATGGGGTCTGCTAACCTAGCGAAAGTTTCTTCTTTACCGTGGGTTCTGCCTAAGCCACCACCAGCAAAAATATTAAATCCTTCTAATTGCTTCTTTTTATTGGTAATTACTACCAAAGTCAGGTCTTGGGAATACAAATCCACCGAATTATCCCCTGGCACTGTCACGCAAATTTTGAACTTGCGGGGCATGTAATGCGTGCCATAAATAGGTTCTTCGTTGTCATGGATAATTGTGCCATTCCCGTTGCGTTGTCGCGCCGCCTTCACCTCTGGGTCTTCTTCAGCACTAATTGCCTTTTCCCCATCTAGCCAAATTTCGTAATAAGCACCCGTTTGTGCTGACAACAAATCAGCAATATTCTGGGCATACTCCCAAGCATACTGATACTCTGGGCGATTCTTAAAAGGGGCTGGTGGTGCCATCACGTTGCGGTTGATGTCACCGCAAGCTCCCAAAGTCGAACCCAGATTGTTGACAATTGTAGCGATCGCTGCTTTCAAATTCTTCTTTAAAATACCGTGCAGTTGGAAACCTTGACGGGTAGTTGCTCGTAACGTGTGGTTGCCATACTCATCAGCTATTTTATCTAAAGCCAGATACAGCTGTGGCGGTACTAAACCACCCGGATTTTTTGTCCGCAGCATAAACTGGTAATCTTTTTCCTGTCCCTTGGTGCGGTTATCGCGGTTATCCTGTTGGTAAGAACCATGAAATTTCAAAAGCTGCACCGCATTTTCAGTAAAATGGGTAGTGTCTTGAAGGATCTCAGTTGCTACAGGTTCACGCAAAAAATTACTATTTTCCTTGATTCCTTCTACTTTGGAAGGCTTACGGCTAGCGATTGGGGAAGGAGCAGATTTAACCATTAGACTTGTATAGTATTCTCAATAAAGCATTACGTAGACGCCGAATCAGCACCCTTCGGCTACTTGATCCCCGGTAATCCGGCCGGAATAATGAGGAATGTTTTAATTTTACCACGGCAAAAGCTGGCTTTGTCAGTGATGTAATACTTAGCAAAACCAGCTTTTGGGAGTAGTGAGTTTTTAGTGCTGAGTCCTGAGTACTAAGTAAAGTATAAACTGACTGAGGACTCAATAATCTTTTATTTGAAGCGATAACCAATACCACCATTGATGCTAACAGCAGAAGCATCACTATTTTGGTAAGCACCAAGTCCTACTTTGGCATTAGTGTAGACGAGGAAATTGTTAGCAACTTCCGATTCAACGCCAGCACCTACCACTACCGAATCTCTGTTACCTATAGGAGTTGGTGAGCCATCTTTCTCTACAAAAGAATAACCACCAGTTAAATAGGCGTTAGTTCTATTAGCGATAGGCAAATCTACAGAAAGTTCTGGGATGATGGCACTTGTTTTATCACTCCAAAGAACATTACCGCGTGCAGAAAACGGCGTAGTTCCTAATTTCACACGCCCTGTGACATTACCACCAAAAGTGGCATCATCATTAATGCCTTGTCCGCCACTGGTAACGCCAGCTGCAACACCAGCACCAACATAACTAGCATCAGTACCCTTTTTGATTTCAGCAGAAGCTTGACCAGCTGATAGAACAAAAGGAGCAACTATTAAGGAAGACAATGTAGAAATTGTCACGAAAGACTTGAGTAAGCGTTTCATAATTTGGACCAAATTTTGTATTTTTTACTTGTATATTCCAGGTCGAAAATAAATTGATAATGTTCCAAATTATTCCCAATTTTTATTCAATCTCTGTTGTTATTAATGCATGACGTTTACAGGACAATTACCCATTGAAGCTGTTATAATTACATTTCAATGTCTTTTCCTTCTGGCTCTTTGTTCCCCTGATAGACGCTTTTAAAACTGTCACAATAATTGGAACTAAAACTTAATCGGGATATGGTAAATAAAATACCCGATTAATAATTTTTGCCGAGCTTTTCACAACTCATGAAAAAGTAGGCCGTAGCATCTGTTGCAACAAGCTATAGAGGGAATCTATAAAGTTAATTTTGAGCAATTATTGTGGAGATTGAATAATGCTAACCGCTGCAAAAACGTTGTCTGGTTTGATGGGTTTATGTGTCGGTGATGCGTTGGGTGTGCCAGTAGAGTTTACTAGCCGCGCTGAACGAGTAAAATCTCCAGTGACAACGATGTTGGGTTATGGCACATGGAATCAACCCCCAGGAACTTGGTCAGATGATAGTTCCTTAAGCTTTTGCTTGGCTGAATGCCTTTGTAGAGGGTATTCGTTGGAGGCTATAGCTAATTCCTTCTGGCGTTGGTACAAGGAGGCTTACTGGACTCCTCGTGGTGATGTCTTTGATATTGGTCAAACTACCCACACAGCAATTATGCGCCTGAAACAGGGAGTTGTTCCCCATCAGGCGGGTGGTAAGGTTGAAAATAGTAATGGCAATGGTTCTTTGATGAGAATCTTGCCGATGGCTTATTGTCACAGAAACTTAACTTTAGGCGAATTGCTGGCGCGGGTGCATGATGTTTCGGCGATTACTCATGCTCATGCGCGATCGCAAATGGCCTGCGGCATTTATATTAGTATTGCAGTGGCGCTCTTGGAAGGGGCTGACCTTCAAACAGCTTATTTACAAGGATTGCAAGATATCCAAACAATTTATTCTGTCCGAGAATTTTTGTTAGAAAAGCCGCATTTTGGCAGAGTTTTCAGTGGTGAGATTGCCAAGATACCAGTAGAAGAGATTAATTCTGGTGGCTATGTGATTGATACCTTAGAATCATCCTTATGGTGTTTATTAAATAGCTCGTCTTATTCTGAGGCGGTGCTGAAAGCTGTCAACTTAGGCGGAGATACAGATACTACCGCCGCCGTTACTGGTGGGTTAGCGGGAATTTACTACGGCGTGGAAAATATTCCCAAACAATGGATGAACCAAATTGCTCGTAGACAAGACATTATTTACTTGGCAGAGCGTTTTGCAAGGGCTGTTTACAGCTAGTTTGGAATTAGAAATTATCATCCCAAGCGTTTGATCGGTGGCTTTTCGCAAGTAAAATCAGTTGTAGAAAAGTTTCATGCTGGTTGAACAATGCTAACCGCTGCAAAAACGTTGTCTGGTTTGATGGGTTTATGTATTGGTGATGCGTTGGGTGTGCCAGTGGAGTTCACCAGTCGCGCTGAACGAGTAAAATCTCCAGTCACATCGATGCTGGGTTATGGAACTTGGGATGTTCCTGCTGGTACGTGGTCAGATGACAGCTCGCTGACTTTTTGTTTGGCAGAATGTCTTTGTGAGGGATTTTCACTGGATGCGATTGCTAATTCCTTCTGGCGCTGGTATCACGAAAGTTACTGGACTGCTCAAGGCGAAGTATTTGATATCGGTAACACCACATTTTTAGCAATTGTGAACTGGAAACAAGGAACTCCACCCCTGAAAGCAGGTGGTACTAGTGAAAATAGTAATGCAATGGTTCGTTGATGAGAATCTTGCCGATGGCTTATTGTCACAAAAGTTTAACTCTGGATGAATTGATTGCACGGGTACATCAAGTTTCTTCCATTACCCATGCTCATCTCCGTTCTCAAATGTCCTGTGGAATTTATATTAGTATTGCAGTGGCGCTCTTGGAAGGGGCTGACCCCCAAACAGCTTATCTACAAGGATTGCAAGATATCCAAACAATTTATTCTGTCCGAGAATTTTTGTTAGAAAAGCCGCATTTTGGCAGAATTTTTAGTGGTGAGATTGCCAAGTTACCAGTTGAAGAGATTAATTCTGGTGGCTATGTGATTGATACCTTAGAGTCATCCCTGTGGTGTTTGTTAAATAGCTCGTCTTATCCCTCTTTTGTCACTTTGGTAGAACCCAATCGCTGAAAGCCTTTCAGGGCTTACATCTCCAGGTTTTGGCTACAAATTTGAGTTACTGTTAGAAAATAAAAGCTCAAAGCTGGGCTACATAAAAGTTTCAGAATGTTGCTTCGATTATTATTTTCTGAAAGTGACAAAAGAGGGTTATTCTGAGGCAGTGCTGAAAGCTGTCAACTTAGGCGGAGACACAGACACTACAGCCGCCGTCACTGGTGGGTTGGCAGGAATTTACTATGGCGTGGAAAATATTCCCAAACAATGGATGAACCAAATTGCTCGTAGACAAGACATTATTTACTTAGCGGAGCGTTTTGCAAGGGCTGTTTACAGTTAGTAGTCTGTCAAGCGAAGTATTGAAGGGTAAAGGAACGAACCGCGAAGGACGCAAAGAGCGCAAAGGAAGAAGGAAAGAAGAGAAATTGAAGAATTTATCTACTCGTCAAAATTAATGACATGGTTAATCAGTTTTTAAATTTCTCTTCTTTATCTCTTAACTTCGTGCTCTACCCTTCGGGAAGCCACTTCGTGTCTATGTGTACTTCGCGGTTCGTTCTCTTATGTCTCAAATTTAATGGGACAGACTATTAGTTTGTAATTTTAAATTATACAAAGAGTGAGGAGTTATGAAAATCCTAACTCTTCACTCTTTACTTTTAACTTGCTGAGAAACCCACTGCAAGTAGGCTTGAGAACTGGCAACAATTGGTAAAGCAATAATTTCTGGAACCTCATAAGAGTGCAGTTCCTTGATTTTGGCCTCCATTGCAGGAAATTGCGCCAAATCAGTTTTAATCACTAATTGCCATTCTTGCTCTTTATGCAGTTCTCCTTGCCAGGTGTAAATTGAGTGGATTGGTAACAGACTCACACAAGCAGCGAGTTTAGCTTCCACAAGGGCATTTGCAATTGCTTCTGCCTCCTGTATGTTGCCAGCTGTCACCAATACCACACCATAGCCAGCGGGTGTCTCCATGACCTCTAAACCGTCGCAGACAAGGAATACACCTGACCATCAATCAGTAGTCGTGTGATGCCCTTAGCTTGCAAATGAGTCCGAGCCTTATGGAGCATTTTACTATCAGGAACTTTAATCACGCGATCGCGCTTGGTAGAAAAGCGCTTGGCTACACGATGATTATCAAACACCGGCAGAGTTCTTTGCTGAGTTTCCAGGCTGGGAATTTGTCCCAAATCACCAAAGTCCTTCAAAGGTCGCGTAATTAATTCTGAGGAACGGTCAATTACCAAATAGCAAGTTTTGGGCAAATTGGCTATCGACAGTGGTAAAACTTCAACTGATGCTTCACCTGGTTTTCTTTTTGTAACTAAAGGTCTTTCCTCATCCAGGTCATCATCATCAAAGTCTTCCTCCTCAAAGTCATCATCTTCTAAATCATCATCTTCTAAATCATCCAAATCCTCTGATTCATCGAGCAAATCATCGCCCAGCATGTGCGCGATGACAGCCGCTCCTGGATGTTCGTTCTTTAGCGGTGGGATGGGAATGCTGACTATTTCCGGCGGCTTTGGCTCTGGAGTTTCTAATTTCTCAGTGACTCGGAGTTTGGGTTTCTCCGTCGCCGAGGGGCGTCGCCGCACTCGTCTACTAGCAGCGATTGACTCAGCCGTTTCCTCTGAGTAAAGTTCCTGCTCTACACGAATTATCTTACGTGCTAGTGGCTCAACTTTCGGCACTTCCAAAGGTTGGCTTTCGATGGGTGGAGCTTCTATCTCTGGCTCCGGTTGAGTCAGCAGTGGTAACTGCTCGTAGCTTACCTGCGCCCTACCTTCAGGAGTTCTCGCAGCCCGCTTTAAAGAGACTAAGTATTCATACTCATCTTCAGGCAAAGTGCTTTTGAGCAAGCGACTAATTGTCGAGTTACTCACACCATAGCGTTCTGCCAAAGTTGAGGTTGTTTCGGCAGTCTCTCGATATAACTTCAGAATTTCTTGCTTGTCAGAGTCTGTTAATTTTCTCACGGTAGATACCAAAAATCTTTACTAAGCTCGTTTCCGTCCGCTGGTACGCCGTGTTCGTCTTAGTGATGCGTCATATTCTAAGACAGCGCCCATGCCAAATAACACTCCACTAAACACCCAAAACACTTCTAATATTTCTCCACTTTGATAATTGGGGCCTTGGGCGTATTTAAACCACATATCTGCAATGTAGAGCGAAAAGGCCGCGGCTGCAATCATTCGCCAAGACTGGGAAACTCTTCCCCCCCAAAAGGCTAGTAGCAGAGTGGTAGCAATAATTAACAAAACCACATCGCTAACTACGTAAAACCAATTCAAAATAGCGACTAGCAGTTCTGAGGGTGTTTCCTGCTGCATAGAAATCCACCATGCCAACAAACTACCGAACACTGCAATTGCTAACACAATTAGCCACTGCCATTTTTCCAGATTGATTCGCCTGGAAGCCACAGCTAAAATCATGCCTGCGCCAAGTAATAGATAAGTCAGTACAAAAAATATATCGCCTATAGACACATCTGGTTCATCTTTTAAAACTATTTCGGTATATCCGAAAATTATCCCTCCAACGAAATAGGAAAGCATACCTAACCCAATTAAGAGCCAAACATTTCGCCCACTGACGATTTGTGGACTTAGCCAGTTCCTCAAGCATAAGATACTGGCACCCAAATAAGCTAAAGCTTCAAAAATATTTGTGCCAATCACATACCACTCGGCTCGGCTTTCTATGCCATCGGCTCCGGGAACTTTGGCACTAAACAACAAAAAGTATAGCAGTGCCAGTACGGCCCAGCCAATATTAGCTAAGACAATGTTCTGAGTAGTGAAAATTGATTTAGAAAGGAACGAATTCTCGTAAGAGTTATTCATAGAGCTTGACTATGTAGATGCACTCTGGCAGTATTTTGAGTTAAAGGACTGTATATCTAGCAGTATGTCTACCAGGTAATACACAATCTGACACCAAAAGCAAGTGCCAGTGGCAGGAATTTGGTGAAAACATTTCCATGCTACTGCCATAGTTTACCCAGTGGCGATTGATTTAGCCAAGCGATAAACAGCGATCGCTCGGCTTCTGGCATATCTTCTAGCTTATAAATCACTTGTTTGGTAAAATTAGCGTTGCCAAAATAAGCTTTTCCTAATCGATGCAGTTCTTGTAACAGGATAACTACATGATTTTCTTGCCAATCAGGTATTTTAGCTGTCGGCAAAGGATTAGTAGATACCAAGTATTTAACCGCTTCTAGGGAAGATGCTTGAGGAAATTGCTTCTGCTTTAATACTTCCGCAATATCTTTTTCAAATAATGCAGCTTGTTTAGCACCTAAAAACTCTTCAATGTCGATAGAAACACCCTGTAACAGCAAAATACTGGCTTGGACTAAAATCGCCGTTTTGCCATGACCACCTGTATCACTATCCAGCTGCTCTAAACGGATTTTACCCCAGACGCTAAAGCGTTCCGGTTCCTCCAGCAAAACACAGGCTTTACCCCGGTTATCCGTTAATTCTCTCCATAAGGCTCTAGCTTCTTCTTCTTGACTAGCTTTGAAGACACTAATCAAGCGAAAAGTCTGCCCTTGATAACTGAGGATCGGCACTTGCTGATCCTTTTTTGGGTGCTGAATGCTTGATATTTCAACATCCTGCCGTTTGAGAATAAACATGGCACTAGCAAATAACTCCTCACAGGGGCACTCTTAATATGGAATATATAATGGCATTTGGCAGCATCGCCAAGGCTGAAATTACCTAGCATACTGTGGAAATGAGCCTAGCGATCGCCAGATACTTCCCGAAGGTAGCCACCCAGAGGGCGTTAGCGTTAACAGGCAAATAACCCCTTGACAACACAATATATCTAAACCAATACTCCATCTGTTTCGTTTTTAGTGTAAATTGACTAGCTAGCGACTAGCATCTTAGCCTTGCTAGTGGTAAATCTGCAATTTTTGATTGCTTCTTGGTAGGTGAAGACGATATAATAGTGTAGGTGACTCCTTCGGGAGCCATTATTTTGTTTTGGGCGCGTAGCTCAGTGGATAGAGCAATTGCCTTCTAAGCAATCGGTCGCAGGTTCGAACCCTGCCGCGCTCGTTTTAACTCAATATGAACCCTCAAGTATCGTGAAGTGATATGATGATTAAGCTGTTGCGCGTATAGTTTGCACTTTTTATGGCTTGGAACCCTTGTTTTAACAGGAACACTCTGGAAAATTAAAGACACTACAGCTTACCTCGGTTGAGGGTTCGTTATTGCTGCATCATACTAAAAATAACGTGAGTTCGACGGCTCTAAAAAACGGCAGGAGGCAGTGCAGGCAAATCTTTTGGGTAAATGTCAATTGAGGGTTTTTTGGGCAGATAGGTGTAAGCAGCCAAACCAGCCATCAAGTTGACCAAAAAGTTAAATACACTACAATGCCCTTGGGTGTTCTATTTGACACATATTTTTCAGATGGTCATTGACGACTCGGAGGACTGCTCGTTTGCGTAAAAGAATTTTATCAATCAGTTTTACCAAGCGATTTTTCATGCTCTTCTTAGATTTGGTAAGTAACTGTAATCCCCGTTCATATAATTCTTCAAATAATTTTTGACCAGATTATCCTCGGTCGCCAAATAGTTGAGCCAGTGCCTTGGGCGGCTCTGCCGACTTGAAGCAACTGGCGTTACCAATTAGATCCTTAGTCATATCTGGGACTGGCACTCTATCATCAACATTTGCCGGAGTCAGCTTGAATGCAAGCAATTCTCCACAGTCGTTAATAGTCAGACTCATGTAGTTGTGGTTTTGGTAATTGCCATGAGTTTTTGGTCATCGGACTCTGTTGTATCGGTGTTCAAAAATCTGATTCATGGCTTCGCCAGTTTACGCATAGTTTCAGAGTAAAAAACGATGTCATAGAAATAATGGTACTCCTCGACAACTACTATCCTTTCAAATTTTTAGGAAAGCAAGTTGAATACATCCATTTGGGCGATACAGTAAATTGTTCATCCTCAATTTATAGTTCAACAGGTTAAAAATATTCTCCGCAATTGACAATTAAATTTTTCGAGAGTACCTTCAGGTACAAGCAACCTTGTATATTAATGTAAGCCGAAGATAGTTTATAGGACTTACGCATTGACAGAAAAGCCTAAATGACAGATATACCTTTCAAGGCTTTTAGCTAGATTTTTCAATTATCTTTTTGCGATCGCAATTAACAAAGGATGCTTTGTAAAAGCCTGAAACAACCTATTTACGTTAATATACAAGATGATTCATTTGTACAGTGCGTAAATCCTAGTTTAGAAGATTAAATAAAGATTACTCCTATGAAAAACTTAGTTGCTGCTACTTTCGTTGAATATTTGGCTGAAGTTGGTTTACTAATGACAGGCGTATTAACAACAAAACCATTATATCCGGTCGATTTGTTGCAACAGCAACCATTTAAGATAGGAAATGGAGTAGACCATTCAATACAAAGTCAGTTATCTCCAAATAGTCAAGCTATACCACTTGAGTTCTTGCATACAGATCGAAGTGTCCAAACTGATCTATCAATGCTACTACGAAAAAAGGAAAATCTACTTCAGAAATTCAGACGAAAGAAACATTCTTTAGATTATTCTGGTTTAGTCCAGTCCAACAAGTATGCCCCATCCTTAAAAAAAGATCGTGCAAATAAGGAAACTTTACTTCAGAAATTCAGACGAAAAAACCATTCTTTAGATTATTCTGGCTTAGTCCAGTCCAACAAGTATGCCCAGTCTTTAAGCAAAGACTGTGCAAAAGCTTTAGGAGGATCAGAAAAATTTAATAGCAAATCTCTACCAACTCTCGAATTTAATAGTTCTGGTATTGCCGTTACAGTATTGCAACGGTTGTTAGTCTCTAATGGCTATCCTATTGGAGTTGATGGAGATTTTGGGCCATTGACAGAAACTGCTGTTATGGCTTTTCAAAATCAGCAAAATTTAAGAGTGGATGGAATGGTTGGTCAACGAACCTGGCGTGCATTGACCTTATAGTAAAGAGAAGCTACTGAGGTCTTTGGAGTTCTGTATTGCATATTTGCTGTTATCACAAATTTGCTTCTGCGCTTTGGATACTAAGTAATTGGTTACATACAATTAAATATTAAGATACAGCATTTACGGCTGTTATGAGGTACAGTAGCAGCAACTAGCAAACCAGTTTCTTAAATGTTGAGGATTTATTAAGTCAAGTGCAACTGAGATTAGTTTATCAACCATTTCTGTTGTAGTTGGAGCATAACTGCGTAAAAAAGATTTAAGTTGTTACCACCATAATTCAATTGGATTAAAATCGGGGGAATATGAGGATAAACAGTTGCATTAACAGATTTGAAAGATTTGACGCTTTTTGAGTTGCGAGAAGGGACAACAGTTCCTCAACGCACACCCGATGGCTGCGCCCGCCGTTCGCGGAGCGTCTCGTAGAGAAGGCATCGCGCAATTCAGTAATATTACTGAGTTCAATGTTTTATAAGTAATTTTCATTCTTCTTTATCATGTAGTCCATTTTCCTGATTAACAGACTGCTTTCTTATTTGATTTTCATCTAAGAAATTTTTACCGGAATCAAGAATCCTAGTACGGATTTGGCGCAAACGTTCTTCCAAGGAAATTTTATTTGCAGAATTTTTTGAGTAAAGGAACTCGACAAAATCTAACACTTCTTCCTGTTTATCTGCTGGAAGAAAACGCCACTTTGCTAGCATTTCTTCTTCTAGATTCATAAGATAACTTGTATGATTTTTGACTCACTTCAACTTTTAAAAATCTAGATTTTTGGAGGAGTTTTTGTGGAACTTTCTACTTTAGCTTTATGGCATAGTAATAGGCGTCTACGGCAGTAGCCATTAGATTGAGATATGCTTGCAGCTTTTGTGAGATTTACTCTAGATATAATTAATCTTGAATCTTCTACAATAGGATGACAGTTCAGTGTAGCGTCGTTTTGATTTGTTGGGGTATAATACTCCTTTTTTACCTTTTTCTTTAGATGTATAGACTTGGCTTGAAGTTCAATTACAACTGGCGTTTTTGATGATGATTGTTGGGATAACAACCATTTCTCAGTTAAATACGTCACTGCACTTAAAATCATTCCTCCACTCATACCAATCATAGTGTTTCTCCCAACATATTGAACTCCAAAATATCCAATACTTACTGCGGCAACCATTGCACCAATGCTTGCAAGGCTATTTTTCAATGGGGATTTGTTCATGGACTTTGGTACAATCTCTAACTGTGCAGGAAAAGCCAAAAAGCTCTTTTCCAATGCTTGTTGAGATACTTTCATCGGTTTGTGGCACAGTAAATCTTCTTGCTGCAATGATAAAGACCTATTTTCATTACTATCTCCAGTGAGCTTTAAACTATTTATTATAAAGGCAAATTATTTTAGCTCACAAACTCTAATCATGGCAACCGTTTTTTTACGGTATTTATCAAGAGAGTACAGGAGACTAACAATACAATTACGGAGGTATCTTTAAGAGGTGATTTATAAAGTAAATCTTAAGAAGCAAGTCGATAGTCGGCTTTGGCTAAGTGTATAAGGGGTTCAGCCGAGATACGTGCAAAATGGGGCACGTTGTAAAGTTATATTAAGCAAATTCCTATATTCTTTACTCTGACTACTTTACAAGCCCCTCAAGCCAGAGCAAAAACCCCGACCTCATCTAACATTATTGGCACAGTCTCCATATCCATCTGTAATATTTTAAGATAAAGTGCTTTTTGTCAATAAGTTAAAATATTCAAAATTACCTTGATAAGAATGATACTTGTAATCATATTACTCTGATGCTACCGGCTTAGTGGTGCAGAAAACTTTTTTGAGTTTTAAGTAGAGAAAACAGTGACTTTAGAGAACTCAACTCTGGTCTGTAATTGCTCCCGTTTTTTAAGTAACGATGGTCGCGTAACCAACGGATGAACGCACCGTGTTCAAAGCCTCGATCTGCGAATAATCTCACTTGGCATCCTGGTGGCAACATTCGCAGTGTGGTTTCCAAGACTGGACGATAATCCTCATAGCCGACTGTGGCGCTGCCATGTTCCAAAACGCTCTGTCCTAAAGGAATTGACCTTCCTCCCCAAATTAAACACACCTCTATCAGGCAATATTTATCCCACAACACGCTGGTATCAAGAACTAGTGTCATTCCCATTCCCTCCCATGCCTTAAGAAACTGCTCTACCAGAGGGTAATAGAAAGTTTCGACATTAATTTTCGGGTTACTTCCTGTCACCTCTGTCTGTTTTTAAATCCTACTTATATCTACGTTTCAAGGCTTTTCTGCACCACTAAGTGCTACCGAATTGGGTATCACTGCCTCTAGTGTTCTTTCGATATTGGATTCATCTCTAACCTTAAAGTAGTAATAGAGATTTGTAACCGCTAGGTCAGAGACTTTTTGTAAGTTGTTTGAAGCTAATGTTTTGTACCCTGCAACACTAGCTTGTTGCTTAATATAAACTTCGTAGTCACAACGCAAATAAGGCTTGAACATAAACATCAACTGGTCACGCAGGGAGTAAAAATGAGCTTTTTCAGTTAAATATTCGTACGCTAGTTGTTCCGGAGGAACTGCTAACACTTCGGTAGCTAAGTTGACATCTAGGGTATAGGCAGGTTCTAAAGTGTTAAAATCGCTGCTAACTAAAAGTTTGATTTCAGCTTTTGAAAGTGAGCGCATCCAATCAACCCGTGCCTGCCATATTTCCAGAATAGCGAAGTCATGGTTGCGAATACGGCTAATTTCAGGAAAGAGAAAATCCAGATCGTCGTATGACTCGCAATGTCCAATTACGATACAGGAGTGTTCGCTGATTTTATCGCGGAGATGCCAAAGGCATTCGCTGACAGCAGACATCTCATTCTGCACTTGATATGTAATAACAATTGCTTGTTCAATTGCCCAAGCGCATTCAAATCTGCGGATCTGTCCCAATGCAGATATCTCTTCCAGTAGGTGAGGATTGGTGTAATCTGCTAATGCCTTCAACAGCATTTTTCGCACATCAACGATTTCATCATTTCTCGAAGTAAAATCTTTTAATTGTATTACCGACTGTAAACGGTTAATAGCTTGGACAAACAGTGTATACGCTCGTACTAAAACTATGCGATGCTGTTCAAAATTAACATCTTGGACTATTTGCTCTACAATTTGCCGGATTTCAGCTTCTTGATCTTTGACAGCTTGACTCAAATTAATAAAGCCATTTTTAACTTCAAGTCGCATTTGCTGGACTTCTCTTCTAAATTTGAGTACCTGGTGCAGGTTTACAGCTTTTAGCGCGACAGTTGCTACCGTTCCTACCCCAATTAAAGCTGTGGTTGCTTGTAGCACTCCCAGGTTTGTTTGAAGTGATTGCAAACCAGTTCGTATAAAATCATTCTGCTGATAGTTTTTTTGGAAATCTATATCTATATAGGTTTGCACCATGTTTGCTCCTTTCATTAGGAACTGAACGGGTGTAATAAGCGGTGATACAAGATTATTATTGACTAGCGCACTAACTGCATAACCAACAAACTGTCCTGTTGCACTATCGCATACTATGCCGATGGAGATTCCATTACTAAATACTTCTACATACTTGCCAGATTTGATACCAGCTTCAACATTAGATGTAAATTCAAATAACATATTTTACTTTGTAACATTTAGTTTTTTCAGCCTAGCTGTTGCTTAAATTTTAACTTAAAGTTAAAGGGCTTGGCAGGACTGTGCCAAAACGGGAAAATTGTACGCTAAGGAATTAATGCAAACGCTAAAACCGTTATGAAGCTTAGATTCTAGACATTGCTGAAAATCATTTTTTATTTTCTGGCACTGCTCCCTTAGTTGACAGTTCAAGAGAAATACTAATTCTCTTAAAAAGGAAAATTAATATTGCTATTAATAGTAGAACAGTATTACTTTTAGCCAAAACTGATATTTACTTACTGCCCATAATTTGGGATTTTCTCAAAGACTCGTTGTGCTATTTCTTCCGCACGCCGAGAAGTCACTTTTGAAAATCGCAAAGTCATTTGAATCGTCTCATGTCCCATCAACGCCCGTAGTTCGTCGATACCCATCAAACCGACCCTTTTCGTGCCAAAGGTATGTCTCAAATCGTGGAAACGAATTCCTTCTAATTCGCTTACACCCTTAATGAACCAATCATATCGCTCAAATTTAAATTCTGCCCTTATTGTGGAGAATCCTATAAGCAGTCGGAAAAATTACATGTTTAACAGCAAAATATTTCAATACTTCATTGGCTCGATTTCGGGCATCTACTTTAATTAAATTAGACGGTCAAAAACTTGCCTACCCGCGAATTATTATCTAGCGAAGCTGTCACCAGGGGCAAGATAGTCTGGAAACTATTGCTATATCTACGCTATAGCATTTTTGACATCGAACTAGAATTTCTGCATGAAGGTTAAATGCACATGGCTGGTACGTTGAAAAAATAGCTACCCATTTTAACTGGACTCCGCAAACAGTGAGAGAAGTTTTGCATAAATGGGAAAAGCTTGGTATACAAGGGCTTTGGGGAAAACTTTCTTCCAGAGGGAAAACCGAAGTGCGAGGAGGAAGACAAGTTTCTTAAACACTTACCGTAATAATACTGGTATTTATCTATATTTAAATTGAAAAGTACCGTAATAGCACGGTTACAATGGCTAGAGTTTTTTATTAAAACTATTTCATTCAAACTATTGGGTATCCTAATCAGAATAGCCACATTATGTCAACAAAAAAAAATATTGTCAATAAGGTCAAAAAAGTCGCATTAATAACTGCTTATTGACACAGATTGTAGCCGTAGACTTATTGTTGATTGTTTCAACTCAAAAATATTTTCAATTAAGTCAATAAACTATAATTTAATGGTTAAATAATTATTTAGCTCATTATTAATTAAAATAATAGCAAAATGCTTAAATATAAATAAAAAACAAAGTTACTGTTATAAATTAGTTATTAGCTTTTGACTTAATATTCAAAGAAATCAGTCTATTAAATTCATAGATTACTGATTAGAGAAATGGCATTTTTAAAATTTAATAATATTATTAATCCCAAACTCAATCAATATCATAAATCAGTTTAATTACTCAATACATAAATAAGTTTTGGTTAACTAAGTTCGGAAAAACTAATAATTCAATAATCATGATGAACACATTACTAATCGGGAATCAAGTAGTTGACTTATTGTCACGTATTACGGGGCAAAAACTCACTCAACGGGATGCCACGCGGCCAGTGATATTCTTAGCTAATTTGGTTACAGTATTGCTGGGAGTAATGTTTGTTGATGGCATAGTTACAGACGAAAAAAAACAAAGGCTGCTAGCAATATTATATCGCTTTAGTACACCAGGAAGTGATGTACGGCGACTGACACATTTAATGATTAAGGGAATTAAAGAATATCAGCTTTATCTAAAAGTTAATGAGCTACTAACTTTAATAAATCCACTTACACAATCAGAACGACTCTTATTGATTGGCTTTGGTTACGAAATGTCGGCAGCTAATAGCGAGGGAAACTCCCGTAAGCAACAGTATTTGAGACTTTTAGCCAAGTATTTAGATGTTAAACCGCAACATTCGCTAGTTTTAGCAGCTGCATTTAAACCTGAAAAGCATTTTGATAAAGCAGTTTTAAATGAGGTATATATGCTACTAGAACCGGAACATTTTCAAGGAGAAGGTACTGTATTTATTAAGGGATCTGGCGATAAACTGCGGATTATGCCTGTTAAAACTATAATAACTGAACCACATGTGCCTGTATCCTATGAAGGGTTAAAAAAGTTTCATGAGCTTAACAAGCAGTTAGATAATTATTGCCAGCAGATTTTCCAAATAGTTCAAGCCTGTTCTGAAGGTAATTTTGTACCTAAAGATTTAATTGACGAAGTTAGTATGGTTTTAAAAAATCTGCAATCACAGCGGTTTCGATTAGCGGTTGTAGGCGAGTTTAGCCAAGGGAAATCTACTTTAATCAATGCTTTACTTGGTGAAGAAATTCAACCTACACGAGAAATTCCCTGTAGTGGTACAGTAACAGTTTTAAAGTATGGGATGCAAAAACGGATAGTCTGTCGTTATAAAGATGGAAGCGAAGAAGAAATTGAATTTGACGAATACCAACAAAAAGCAAGTATTTCTGAAGATACAGCAATTGGTTGTCCAAGTGATAAACTGCTACAATCTGAGATTGAGGAAATCATTTTTGAACACCCGGATTTGGAACTATGTAGTAGCGGTGTAGAAATCATTGATTCACCCGGATTAAACGAACATCCCGAACTGACTGCTGTTACTCAAAAGTTACTCCAAGATATTGATGCTGCTATTTTTCTTACTAATGCCTCACGTTCACTAACGCAAGGCGAACGCAACTTGTTACATGAATTGAAAATCAAACTGAACCATGGTAAAGATGACAAACCTGCAAATAACTTATTTATTGTGGGAAACTTTATGGATTTAGTACGTACAGAAAAAGGTCGCGAACAAGTAAAACAGAGAATTTACAACTTTGTTGAAGGTGATAACCCGATAATTACAGGTAAAAACCGTGTTCATTTTATTTCGGTGCAAGCTGCGCTTGATGCAATTTTAAACGGATACGAGGATGAGTATCGAAAAAATTTTAATAGTTTTACCAAATCAATAGAAAAGTTTTTAATGATTGAACGTGGAGCATTAAAACTTGAGCGTTCAGTCGATGAAATTAATAAATTAATTCAAAAAGTTATCAGTAGACTGAAGAAAACTGACGATACCCTAAAAGATAATATGCAGACTTATCAAACGGAAAAACAGAAAATTTTAGAACAAATTGGAGAAGCTAGTGGACGTGATGTCAAAATATGTGTATTAGCGGTTAGAATTATAGAGCAAGCACTTGAAAAAGCAAATACTTCTTGGGATGAGTGGTATCAGGGTTTAAGTGAACGTATGATATTAAGAAGCGATCATTGGTATTCTAAACATGGATCATTTTGGAGCAAAGACAAATTAATTCGAGAATATATTCCATGCTTTATGGAAGACTTAATAGATGAGATTAATGAGTGGAATAAAAATCAGATGAATGATATAATATTGCGAGACAGTTTACAAATATTAAATGAAAGTATTCAATATGAATTAAGCACAATTCAAGCTGACTTTCAGCAATTATATATAAAATCAGACACTTCTTTTAATAATCGATTGGATTTTTTTAGTGGTAATATTAATAGTGAATTTATGGGATTTAGTAGTGTTAGTATTAGTAACGCTTTAGGAGTTGAAATAGGACTATCTCCAGGAGGAATTAGTTTTATAGCAGCCTTTATAGCAGCCATTATAGCTAAAGTTACTATGATTATTAATACCTTTGAATTAGAGGAGGCGGATGATGATGAATTGTATAATCCAATCAAAATCAAAGTTTTAGAAATAGGTCTTGAAAAATTTGATCAATGCATTGATAAAGTTTATGAGAAATTATATGAAAATTTTGACACAGCTTTCGATAGTCAAGTTGAATCAGCAAATCGATTTATCGAGCAATCTATCTCACTTTACGAAAACCTTTTAGAACAGCAGGAAAAAGCGGAACAAGAAAGTATCAAAAAATATAATATATCTAAAGCGTTTATTTTGCAGCAGTGCCAACAACTTGAGCAAGTCCAAAATGGAATCAATACAGATATTGGGCTCTGGTACTCAGAGATAATTAATAAAATAAATTATTAAGAGGCAATATTATTAACTCCGAAAGCCTTACCATTAAAACAGTTAAGAAACCGTTCGTTTCTTTGACTTTTATAGTTGCATTTAATCCTGGCTCAAAGCGATGATTGCAGGTTGGTTGCAAATACAGCATTTGCGTCTGTTATGATGTACAATAAATTAAAATATAAATACCTTTAAATTAAGTCATACTCTGTCGATCTTCGAGAAAAAATAGTTGCAGCACATCTTCAAAAAAACATTTCAATCAGGAAAGTAGCTAACATATTTTCCGTCTCAAAAAGTTTAGTCCAAAAGCTTGTAAAACAACAAAAACTTGAAGGAAATTTAACGTGAGTTCGACGGCTCTAAAAAACGGCAGGAGGCAGTGCAGCAAATCTTGTGGGTAAATGTCAATTGAGGGTTTTTTGGGCAAATAGGTGTAAGCAGCCAAACCAGCCATCAAGTTGACCAAAAAGTATACAGTAATAATTTTTGGGCTAGGTTTGTAGGGCAACGTATATCAAATATAACTATTTTAAAAAGAAGCTACAGCAGCGTACTATACGCAGATATTGCAAATTAAATTGGATTACTGTTTGAAGTAGAAAATGGGAGTAGATTTATCGCTTCTCACGGATTACATGACGATTCGGATGAATTTTCAGTCATTCAGTAATCACAGATTGATAATGAAATTCGTAATCAGATCCAAGGACTTAGAGGAGAGAGCGAAAAAAGGGCGTTGCTGAATAGTAGGATAAATGTCTCTGTGGCTTATACTGAGCCTACAAAATCATAGCCAAATCATAGCCAAAAAAACAAGCTGGATATCCCAAATTCTGATCTGATAGTCAAAATAGTCACAAATACAAGTAAGAGAACTAGCTTTTCAACATCTGAATTCCTTCAAAAGCCTGAAGCCCTTGCTTTTACGTTGATTATTTCATCAATTTAAAAAGCCCGTGACGAGGATTGAACTCGTGACCTCACCCTTACCAAGGGTGTAGCCCAGAAGCCCAGAAGCCTTACCTATAAGCACCCTAGCGAGTCCTAGCACAACCTTTAAGACGGGTTTAGGACAGTGAGGGAAATCAAGCCAGTTAATAATAACGGTTCTATTCAACTAAAGTTCTCCGTAGGGGGTAAACGGTACTCATTTAACCCAGTCCCCGGCGGTCAGTTTACTAACCACAGGGACTTCAAAACGACCCAAGCGATCGCTAGCCAAATACAAAATGACATCCTAGCCAAAAACTTTGACCAAACACTAGACCGCTATCGGCTAACTCCGAAGCAACCTGTACAATCCAGTACCCAAGCCTCAAAACCTCAAACGCTTCTAGAACTGTGGGATTACTGGGTAGATAGCCTCAACCTTTCAGTAGCTACCAAGCAACATCATTACAAAGCGATTAGGCAGCAGATTATTAAAGCTACCCCTGATTTGATGGATACCCTGTGGTTGACCCAATCCAACTTAGGAGCCTCAACTTTTAATCAACGCCTGGGGTATTTGAAAAGATGTTATCGCTGGGCTGTATCAAAAACCCTGGTAACTAGTAACCCCTATGACGAGCTAAAAACCCGTAGGATGTACGCTAAGTCAATCAAACCCTTTTCTTCCAGAGAGATTAAAGTGATTATCCGGGGTTTTGAAGAGTTAGCCATACACTACGCGCCTTTTGTTAAGTTTTTACTGGCTACAGGTGTTAGAACATCTGAAGCTATTGGGTTACGTTGGTGTCATGTGGACTTTGACCAAGGTTTTATAACCATCCAAGAAAGTCTTTCTAGAGACTGGGCCGGTAATGGGTATCAGAGGGTTAGAAAGGAGACTAAAACAGGTAGCAGCAGACACCTGGGAATGACTGATGAGCTACGGTTACTCTTATGGTCAATCAAACCTCCTAAACCTGACCAAGATTCCTTAGTATTTACTACGGTTCAAGGGAAAACGATAGATGATGGTAACTTCCGAGAGAGGTACTGGGTTAAGGTACTAACTAAAGTCGGTGTAGATTACCGAAGACCTTACACAACTCGGCACACAACTGCTAGTCATGCCATAGACCAAGGCACGCCTATTACCGGGGTAGCATACTTACTCGGACATAAAGACACCCGAATGGTTATGCAAACTTATGCCCACATGGTTAACCGCCCAGATTTACCTAAAATACCTCTTTAACCCATCTGGTTATCTTAAATAGCTGAACACCCTCTAGTATTTCTAGAGGTTTTATCCTACGCACGTAGAATACGTTGCGCTATTTTTAGTACAGAGTTTCTAAACGGTTAATCAATGATAGGTTAACCCATAGTGTTGACCCAATAAGCATTTTAATGGATATAAACTATTACATTTTTGATGTATATAGGATATTCTGAGTTGCGTATAATACTTTAGACTTCCTCAATGAACTCTAGTGAGCATACCGTTAATATTTTCGGACTGGCTGAGGCGATCGCTACCCAGATTGAGAAAGACATTCTGGCGGGACATTTTGACCCTATACTAAAAAGTTATTGCTTAGTCCCTAAAACTGACCCAAGTAAACCTAAAACTTTACTAGAGCTTTGGGATCTCTGGGTAGCTAGCTTAAGTGTATCTGAGCGTACTTTAGCGGGTCATTACAGGTATACGCGGTCTATGATTACCAAGGCTAACCCTAAGCTATTAGATATTACATGGGTGTCTCGGTGGGATTTAGCCCCTAGAACTTTCCGCGATCGCTTGAGTATCATTAAGTCCTGTTGTACCTGGGGAGTTGCCAAGGGTTATTTAGATATCAATCCTTATGAGGATATTAAAGCACCAAAGGAGGCTAAGACAGCGGTTAAGCCCTTTGATGCCGAGGAAGTTAAGAAAATACTAAACGGATTTAAAGAACTTTATCCGCACTATTTACCCTTTGTTTACTTTCTGTTTGCCACCGGGGTCAGAACATCTGAGGCGATCGGGCTTACATGGAGAGATATAGACTTTATCCGAGGTGAAATAGTAATCAGGGAAAGTCTACCTAAAGACCCTCTGGGCAATGGTTACACTAGGGTACGGAAAGAGACTAAGACGGGGAATATAAGATACCTTAACATGAATGAGGAAATCCGAGGTTTACTGCTACATATAAGACCCGATGAGTTTACCTCAACCGATCTAATATTCAAAGCACCCAAGGGCGGCATAGTAGACGCTGATAACTTCCGAGAGCGATATTGGATTCCGGTTTTAGATGCTCAGGGCGTCCCTTATCGCAAGCCTTATACTACAAGGCATACAATGGCATCCACGGCAATCGAACAGGGCACACCTGTAACAGGTGTTGCTTATTTGCTTGGGCACACAGACACCACTATGGTTATGAAAACCTATGGACACATGATAAATCGTCCAGAGTTACCTAGGATGCCTATTAGCTAAAATACAATCCTCGAATATTGGGCATTGGAGATTGGGTATCAGCTAATGGGGGATCTATGGCAGCTATGCCAGAGCGTTAGCTTTGAACTCATTCCAGTCATTGTTTATGGTATTTCGGATTAGAGCTACCAACCCCTCAGCATCAGTACCGGCCTGGGGCGCTATGGTAAATGATGGGTTATAAGAGATTTGTTTAGCCCCGGCATTCCCCTTGATTTCCGGTAACGGACTGGTAGCGCCTGCGGGTTGACTGTTACCGCCTAAGATATTGGTAACGCCAACAGGTTGACTATCGGTTTCTTCCTTCTTACCGCTATTTAGTATTCCATAGATATCCATACCTGTTTTGAGAGCGCCCCCAATGCCTGGGATGGTTCCTACTGCCTGTTTGATACCGAAGTCAGCTACACGGTTTACTACCCCTTCGCCCTGACTACCTGATTGAATACCGAGAGCGCTTTTAACCTTATTGACCGGGTTAATGGAGTCCATAAAACCTACGATGCTATCTGTAATGAACTTAAACGCCCCTCTAACGCGATCTACGACCCATTGGCTATTCCTCCAGCGATAATGCTGATAGGAACTGTTATAAGGGTCTTAAAGAATACCCTAGCGACCGCGCCCCAGTCTAACTGAAAGATGCCTTTCCAAATAGCAAAACCAAGTCTGGATAAACCCGCCCCCACTTTCATCCAGTCTACGCTATCTATGATTTTTTCAATGTTCTGGTAGTTGTTATTAAACATACCAGTTATTCCTTTGACAAAGCTGTTGATAACCCCATCGATACTGATTAGGTTCTCCCCTTGGATTAGTCCATTAAAAGTATTGGTTAGGTCTGTAAACCAGTCAGTAATACCGATGAACCCAGCCATAAAAGTATCGCTATTAAAGCCCAATGAGTTAACAAGGGGAATAACAGTTTGACCTAAACTACCAAGGGTTAACATGAGGCCCTGAACGCCATCTAGCCCGGTTCTGTTACCCATAGATGGAATGGCTTTAAGGAACCCAAATAAACCAGTATCCTGATTAAAGATGTTGGTTTTCATGATCTGAATCATTGAGTCTACTGTCCCATCAAAGCTGGCTAGGGTTTCCTGGGTAATCGCTTTTTTCCTAGCAGCATCTAATATCTCAAATCTGGTCTGAGTTGACAGTTCCTTGAACTCTTTACCACCTGCTAAGAGTTTATGTTGCTTTAGGATTTCCTCTCTTAAGGCAGGGTTTCTAGCGAATATTTCAACATTAAAAGCCTCAGCAAGGGTACTACCGCCTGATAACCACAAGGAAGCCAAGAAAGTATCAGAGTTCCCTAACGCGGTTACAAAGAACTCTCAGTTTGTCTCTGAGATGGGTATAGACTTCGACAAGGAGAAGATTACAATCATCCAGTCTTCTATCGGGACAGGTAAGACCAGATCCCTTGTAGATCAAATCCGAGATATCTTAACCAATAATCCTAATGCGCGGATTAGAGTTATATGCCACCGGGTGCAACTAGTCCGCCAGTGGGAACATGATTTGGCTGAGTTTGGTTTTATTACCTATGATAACAAGGCGGCGATCGCAAAGTACCCTAATATCTCAGATGTTAGTCGCCTTATTACTACCTATGACAGCTTACACTTGCTAATGGTCAAGGGGTGGTCGAACAAAGCAGGGGTTAAGGATGTCCTGATTCTGGATGAAGCTGACCAAGCATTTAACTATACCTTAAGCGCTACTGGAACCCGAATAGCTGCCACTCGCACAAAATGCTTTGAAGCGCTTAGGGTATTAGCTACTGTCTCATCATCGGTTATTGCAACCTCAGCTACTATTTCACCTAAAGAGCTTGACCTTCTCAAATATCTATCAGGATCAGACAGCGCCCAAGTCTATGTCAATGAGCATCAACCTTATCAGAAGAACTATGTAAAAGTCGCAAGCGCTGATGAAGCTCGGAGTCAGGTTTTGAACGCTATTACCCAAAACCGAAATGTCTATGTAACCTTAGACTCCGCGTTGGAAGCCGAGGCACTTTTTACCGAACTGAAAACTAAGCACCCCGGAGTTGCCATGATTCTGTTTACTGCTGACAATAAGTCTGAGCATGACCTGTCAGATATTAATAGTTTAGTACAACAGTATCAGGTGATAGTTACCAGTCCGACCTTGGGCACTGGAACTGACATTAACTGTAAGCATTTTCATGATGTGGTTGGTATCTTTGATAACCCTAAAAATTTAGGGGCAACTGATTGTTTACAGGCGATCGGTAGGGTTCGATATCCCCTCGGTAGTGTCTATGCCTACATCAATGACAAACCTGCTGATTGGGATTATATTCAGAATACCCAGGACAAGATTATTCTATTAGAAACCAATAGCTTAAACTCGGATTGGCTTAGTCGCCCCGAAGTGCGCGGGATGGACTGTGAGGGTGTTGATGAGTACCAAGTACATATTCCTAACCACCCTGATGCTGAGGTTGCCTGTGCGTTCACTGGCGAGTACTTGGCTGCGGGTTTGGATGATAGGAAACTCAGAGGGACTCGGTTCTGGGTTAAGGTCAAAGAGCAAGGACATAACATTTCTGATGCTGAGTCCATAGGCAAGACCATTACCCGCGAGGTGATAAAAGCTACAAAGGATAACTTGAAAGCTGCTGATGCCCAAATCATCCTTGATGCCCCTGAAATCTCTGATACAGAAGCTGATCTTCTATACTCAATGGTTAGGCAAGATCAGGCATTAACAAAGACTCAGCAAGCCTCATTAAGTAAATATCATTTCACAAGGATATTTGGAGTTGATGTGTGCGTCGAGGATATCCTCTGGTTCAAAAAGAAGGGGAAGAATGCCTTGGAAGTCCATAGCATTGCCAAGATGTGTAAGCAGAAGGCATTTGATAGAGATATTAAAGGTCTAGGGCAGATTAATAACATCAGTGCTGAGAATAACCGGGAGATTAAGAATACCATGCTAACCCTAGCTGCCGCCCTGACTCCCATTATCGAAAGGGGTAGCTTTACTAAAGCAGACCTTGGGGACTTTGTAACAACCATTCAAGCCTTGGGTTCAACAAAACTCCGAATGTTAGGGGTAAAGGTTGATATGACCAAACCGGGATTAGTAGCTCAGGGTATTTTAGAGTTGATGGGATATGAAGTGGACAAGAGTAGCAACTTCTTCTGAGTATCTATCTTCTTCTTCTTTAAGGGGAAGTTCAAAAGATAGATACTCAACAGAGCAAATCAACCTCTACGCAATATCCATCGGTGAGTATAAGTACTTATTTAACTACCTTTTAGTTCCTCAGTTTTCCTTTGAGGATTTAGTAGACCAAGATTACCTAGATAGTCTAGATGACTCCTAAATCACTTATGACTGTTAAGTAACCACCAAGCCCCCCATGACAACACTGGGGGGCCTTTTGCATATCAAGGTAATCCCTAAACGCATAAGGTAAAAACCAGTGATCACCTCGCGCCAGCCAGGGGTCTTAAGGTTACAAAGGATGCCCACAGAGTATATCTGAGAGTCTAAGACAATGATTAGTCCACCTAGAAATCTGAAATCTCCTCTGTCAGACTAATGAGAATCCTAAGACTCTAATAGGAATCAATACACATCACTTCTTACTCACAACAAAACCCCAGTAAGTAACAAGACCTACGGGGCTAAACTATGACTTACTACACGGTTTAGAAACCACCCATTAGACTTTGGATGAGAAAGGAATCCTCGGTTGTCAGGCTGTCAAGGTCTGGAAGGCTAACAGAGTTATTAGCCTCCTCTACCAACTCTTGCAACTTGGGTACAAATCTAGTTCTCCATTCTTCCCGCTTAACCTCTGCTGGGAGAAAGGTAGGATCAGAAAATACCTGAGTCAAAATATGATCAAACCATACTTGAGAGTCTAGAGGGTCAAAGTCTGCCATAAAGGAAACGAAGTACTCATACAGTTCCTTTGAGTCTTTGTAGGATTCCCCTTTGAAAATCAAACCGCCATTGCCCGGTCTAAAAGTATTTGACTCGACCCCATAAAAATCATGGGTTAATAACCGAGTTACTACAGATACATACTTACAAATGGTGGCTTGATCACCATAGGCTTTTCTGATTTGGGTTAAGTATAGTTCAACCTGGGATGAGTTGAGACTGCCTACACGGATAGAGGCATCCATAAATCTTTCTAAGAAAAGCATAGTTTGATGGTTTGACTCTGCCTTAAGTCGGGCTTGGTCAGCCTCAGCCTGTTGCTTTTTAGCCTGTTCTGCAAATAACTCATCAATCATTTTTTGATGGTTAGCGATCTCTAGTTTAAAGTTACCAGACATTTGTTTAATCCTTGGTTTATTTGGTCTTGTACTAACTACTTAGTCAAATACAAAAATCACCTGAAATGCCAAAAACTCATAAAAGATGTATTTGACTAAATCAGGTAAATGGGACAAATAAAATGAAAACCAAAGCATTGTCATTTCGAGTTGAGGAAAGCACTTACAACTATCTGGCTGACTTATCCGCTAAGTCAGAACTACCAATATCAGAAGTAGTCAGAGAAATACTGAAAACTAATCAGATGACAGAGGGTACTAGACGCGCCTATGGGGAATGTTTAGAGTATTTGGCATCAGTAGACTCCAATGATTTCTTAGAAGGTCTAGACGCGCTTGTAGAGGCTATTAAGGAGGTCAAGACCAATGGCTAGAAATATCACTTGCCCTATTTGTGCGCTTAATGCTGAGGCTAGGCAAAGCTTTGCGGCTAAGGTCAGCCTGGGGCTACCAGCAACCGCCCTAGTTGATCACCTGATAACTCTGGGGGTTCATGTAACACCCCAGATGGTTTATAGCCATAAAAAGCACAGTTTACCCCAGAATCCCCAGGCAACCTACCGGACTACCCCGGTAGCCCCAAGGTTAACTACTAATGCCTCAGCCGATGGCTTAACCACTGATGCCAGACAAGAAAGGCTCCTAGCGATCGCTCTAGAGGCTGTTGACTCCCTAGCCGCCCAGTTCAATGCTGATAACAATCTGAGGGTTGCCAGGATGCTTAAGGAGATGGGGGAATGGGCCAGCCAGTTAGTTAAGGATCGGATGGTTAGAGAGGTTATCCCTGACCCTGTTGTAAGTGTAAGTATCAACCTCAAATCGCTAGAGGCTGAGTTGGGATTACCTGAGACTCATTTTCCAGAAACTAATCACACAAAGGAAAACCAATGATTAACCGCAACCAAGTATTTATTAAGTTTGATTTGAATGCTGACCAAAGGAACATATTTGATCGGTTGACCCCCGCACAGCAACGGCGCTTAATAAAAGTCCTTGAGACTAAACAAAGGACAGGTAATCGCAGGGTTATTAAGGCATCATCCAACCCTAGACGCGCCAAGATTCTACAGGATGACCCCCAAGACATTGTTAACCAGTACCAAGACCGCCTGATTTAACCTTTATCGAAATGTTTCGATAGTCTGGGAAATATTTCGATTTACCCGCACCAGCCAGGTAGTCTAAGGACACATAGAAGATTTTACAGGTCTGCATCTAAGTTAAAGATTTGAGATATCTCTGGCAACCCCTCATCAGACTGTCCTATGCTTAAGACACGTTTAGGACAATCTAGGATGTTTTAGGACTGCTAAGTATCTCTGGAGAAAGCCTAAAGCCCTTGCTTTTACGTTGATTATTTCATCAATCTAAAAAGCCCGTGACGAGGATTGAACTCGTGACCTCACCCTTACCAAGGGTGTGCTCTACCACTGAGCCACACGGGCGAAATTTGGTTTCGATTTTCCAGCTAAAAGTTAAAATGCTGGGAGTTTTGATGCTTACCCAGTCATTATAACTTATAACTTCGTAAGTGGTGGGCCGGGCTGGATTTGAACCAGCGTAGGCGCAAGCCAACGGATTTACAGTCCGTCTCCATTAACCACTCGGACACCGACCCGATTTGTCTCACGATTTAAAATCTTAGCACCACCTTTTATAATTAACAAGTGGCTAGAAAAAATAACTTTGTAGGTAGAGATCGCAACAAAACTGCGTCTCTAACTTATGGATAAAAAATACTGGTTACACGCTCATCTCCAGCATTCTTTGCATTGGTCGCAGTGCAGCCAGCCGAATATCCTCTGACATAGTAATTTCGGGAGTGCGATTTTTCATTGCCCAGTAAAGCTTTTCTAGGGTGTTTAACCGCATAAAGGGACATTCGTTACAAGCGCAGTTATTCATCGGCGGGGCAGGAATAAAATGCTTGTCAGGAGCTAGTTTTTGCATTTGGTGAATGATTCCCGGCTCTGTAGCAACGATAAATTCTTTCGTGGGGCTGCTTTGACAATACTTGAGTAAAGCGGCTGTAGAGCCAATAAAGCTGGCGTGGCGCAATACACTACTTTCACATTCTGGGTGTGCGATCGCCTCTGCTTCGGGATGGGCAATTTTTAACTGGACAATTTTCTTTTCTGAAAAGGTTTCATGGACAACACAGCTACCTTGCCATAGCACCAAATCTCGTCCCGTCTGTTCCATCACATACCGCCCCAAATTCCGATCTGGGGCAAAAATAATCGGCTGTTCTTTCGGTATCTGCTGCACAATTTTCACAGCGTTGGAACTTGTGCAAATAATATCGCTCATCGCCTTGATATCAGCAGAACAGTTGATGTAAGACACCACCAAATGATCTGGATGCGCTGCTTTAAAAGCTGCAAACTCATCTGCTGGACAACTGTCTGCTAAAGAACAACCAGCATTCAAATCTGGTAAAAGTACTAATTTATCGGGATTAAGTATCTTTGCTGTTTCTGCCATGAAGTGAACGCCAGCAAAGACAATCACATCCGCATTGGTTTTTTCGGCGGCTCTTGCCAGTTGTAATGAATCCCCAATAAAGTCGGCAATATCCTGAATATCTGGCTCTTGATAATAATGTGCCAGGATAACTGCGTTGAGTTCTTTTTTGAGACTCTCAATGGCGGCAAACAAATCTAGTGGTAGTTCACCCGGTTGGGTTTTTTCTCGTTGAGCTAATGCAGTAGTAAACACAGTTTAGGGGTGCTTTATGTTGCAAATGTATGTCCTGTGGATTCAATTATAGTAGTTTTTACCAAAAATAGTGGACGGTTGATATTTTGGGGTTGTGTCCAAATCGGGCTGAGTTTCATATCCTGGAGATAGACGGCAAGGAAAGTGGCATGACCAGTCAGAAAACTCAATCGATAAACCTCAAAATTGCTGTAGTTGGAGATATTCACGACCAATGGGAAGTGGAAGATGGCGTTGCACTCAAGCATTTGGGTGTTGACTTAGTGCTGTTTGTCGGGGATTTTGGCAACGAGTCGGTGGAAGTGGTCAGAGCGATCGCCTCTCTCGATATTCCCAAAGCAGCCGTGATGGGCAACCATGATGCCTGGTACACCGCCACCGAATGGGGACGCAAAAAGGCTCCTTATGACCGATCTAAGGAAGACTGGGTACAGGAACAACTCGATTTATTAGGCCCGTCCCATGTTGGTTATGGTAAGTTGGATTTTCCCGCTTGGAATTTAACTGTCGTGGGGGGTCGTCCCTTTACCTGGGGTGGCCCAGAGTGGAAATTCGCGGAAATCTGTCAAGAACGTTACGGTGTGACGAGTTTGGAAGAATCCGCCGATCGCATCGTGAAAGCGATCAAAAGCGCCGCCTACGAGACGATTATATTTTTGGGTCACAATGGGCCTAGTGGGTTAGGCGATCGCCCCGAAGATCCCTGCGGCAAAGACTGGCACCCAATTGGCGGCGATTTTGGCGATCCAGATTTTGGCGAGGCGATTTCTCATGCCTTGACTGCTGGTAAAACCATTCCTCTGGTGACATTTGGTCACATGCACCGAGATTTGCGCCATACCAAGAAGGTGCAGCGCAAACCCATCTTTAGAAGTCCAGAGGGGACAATTTACTTAAATGCGGCTAGTGTCCCCAGGATTGTGGAAAATGATGGCGAGAAGTTGCGTAACTTTTCTATTGTCACCCTAGAGGCGGGTGTGGTTTCGCAAGTTTCCCTAGTTTGGGTGGGGAATGACTTTCAGGTGGCTAAGGGGGAAATTTTGTATGAGCGATCGCGTATTGTGTCGTAGACATTCGCATCCAGTAGTGCAATCTGCGTAGATAATAGGGTATAGTATGATCTGTCAAGTTTAGTGCTAACCAACAAAAGCGCCTGAATAGCGTCTGAAACTAGGATCAGCACAAGTTTGACAGATTTACTGGAGAGGTGGCAGAGTGGTCGATTGCGTCCGACTTGAAATCGGATGAGGCTAAAACCTCCGGGAGTTCGAATC
This sequence comes from Nostoc sp. JL31, assembly GCF_017114965.1. NCBI lineage: Bacteria > Bacillati > Cyanobacteriota > Cyanophyceae > Nostocales > Nostocaceae > Nostoc > Nostoc sp. JL31. The sequence continues at coordinate 77,289 of NZ_JABXKO010000042.1, read as the reverse complement.
TCCCCCTCTCCGTTGAAGAAAAATTAGATTTTACAAATGTTATTAACGACGTAAGCCATTGATTAGATTTAATCTGAGCAACGGCTTAACTGTGATTTATTCTTGATAAGCGCCTATTGAATTCTTAAAGTTAGCAAGAGCTTCAAAAAACTTAACTAAAAGAATGCCGGCATAGATTCATTGATGGACTCATCTGCTTTTTCATAAAGAGCATTAAGGTAATCACGTTGTCGCACGCCTTTAATGTTACTACCTCTCAATAATTGGTGAAATAAGAGTCGAGCAGAATCTTCATGTAAAAGTACATCATTTCCTTCTTGTAATTGTTTGTTTTGTGCAAAATTTCTGGCTTCCATTTTGGCCTGTTCCAAGTAGAATTTGAATAATTTTACGGCTTCCTCTTCATTTCTTATAGGTGAAAGTTGAACTTCATTAGCAAGACGACCTCTAATAGCTGGAAGCATCTCACGGTAACGTTCAAGGGCATCTGTAGTTAAAGCAACCATTAAGAAAAGATATTTAGGTAGTGCATCAATTAAAGCCCGCAGAGCAGATAAATATCTTAAAACAATAGTTTTTGATAAGCTACCATTCTGTTTTTCCAATTCATCAAGAAGAATAAAAATACCCTCTAAAGTCTTCATTTCTGAACCAAAATATACAATGTCTCGCAATGCTCTTGTTTTCGCTTCTACAGTATCTAGACGAAAATTTACTCCCAGTTCAGTTTGATGAGTTTTTCTTACAGGTAATCCTAAAAGCCATTGATATGCTAAAGATAGGCGCTCATTTAGTTTTTCTTCGGAATTAATAACACTCAAAAGAGCCTTAAGCATTATTTTAATTTCGCTCATTCGCACAAATTCTAATAATTTATCAATATCATCTATCTCTTGCTTCCTCTTTGCAAGTGCATCAATTGAGCGACGTAAGTAGTCTTCTCCCAAATTTTCAAATATAGACCTAATGAGTGGATCAAAAAATGGTTCTGGATCTGGAACGTATCTAATAACGAAAAAACCATGTTGAGAAAGTTTTTCACGCAAAGCATTTTCATAAGCATTCAGAAGGTTAGTCTTTCCAATTCCCTGACTAGCAGTTATTGAAATTACATGAGACTTGCGATCTGAATAAAATGTCTTGACCGCAGCATCAACTTGCTTATCTGCTTCTGTTGACATATGCGGATGACCACTGGTTTGCCCAGCACTGGGAAAAGGGTTACTCAACACACCAAACTTTTTATAGAGTAATTTGGGTTGTTCTTCTGGTGCGTTAGCAGTCGCCTCATTTGTAAATAGATTTTCAAGAGGCATTTTTAACTCCTTCTAGCTTGATACGTACAGCAGATGTACCAGGTATAAGAAAATCTCCATGATACAGATAAACTTTTTCTAACTGTGGAAGTCTGTCACTTGTCTTAATTATCCACAAATCGTGCTGTTCAAAACGAGTATCTGGAGTAGATCCTTCAGCATAGACATTGACTAAGTTTTGTTCTTGTGCTTTTTTCACTAGTTTTCTAGCCAATATGGGATGAACAGCATATTTAATAGCTAATTCTTCTAACCAGCGACCAGTAAGTATCCACTCTGTGTCTTCCTGTGAACGAATTAATTTATAAACCTCTACTGCTAAATTAGCAAAATCTGGTAGATCAGGTATGTTATCAGTGGTAACAATTTTTTTGTTTTGTATATTCAACCAAGCACATGCTGCCTCACCGAGCTTGATATAAGTTGATTTGGCGTTATTGAAAATTGGTAATGTGCTATATTCAACAGCCCTACCTTGATTTACATGGTTATATAGTGCTTCAAATGATGGTATTTTCTTCAAATAAAATAAAATTTTAATATGATCTTCATCCAGTACACTTTGCCATAGAGATTTAAGTAATTCTGTACAGATGATTTTGCTATCATTAATTTCAACGAATGAACCACTCTTCAGGAAATTTTTATACAAATTATAACGTTCTTGATGTTTTAATCCTAATTTATCTTGAGCTTCTTGATTAGTTAATTCTCCCTTGTCTACTAACATTTTTATCAGCAAGAACATCTGATCTGGACTAAATGCATATGCCTTAGCTGTAGCTATTTTTTCTATATTTTCGCTAGAGACTGCATCAGTATGACCTGAGCTTTCTATGTCGGTTGATAGCGCAATAGAGGTATTATCTGTTGTTGTAGAGGATGTTCCAGAGTTAAAAATTCCCCAAAGAAGATCATCTTTAACGTGAAGTGGTTGCCAAGTATATTCACCACTAGGTATGCCCCATAGCTCTAATGACTCGTTAGTGTTGTAATTTTGCAAGCGCAGGCAACCAAAAGATACAGCTAATTCCCAAAGGACATCTGTTAGTGGTACTGTATATATTTTTTGACTGAAAGGATGAAAAAGAGAGCCAGTGAGTTTTCTACTATCAAATTTAGGAAAGGAGCGAGATTCAAAAAAGAACACATCCATTCCTTCAGCCATTGTCATTCTGGCTAGACCTTGATCGCTAGTTAGAAGAGCTAGAGCATGATCCGGGCGAACTTGAGTTTGAAAGCGTCGTGCAGTTTCTAAAATCAGACGATCAGCAAAACTTCTAACAATCTCTTGTAGTTTAAGATTACCATCTTCAGGATCGCTACTCGGTGTCACAATACCCCGGAGGGGATCTGCACCTAAGTCACCACGTTCTATTTCTGCATCTGAAAATTCTAGACGAAGTAAAGTTCGTTGACCACCCTGGCTGAGAATATGTTCTCGAAGTGCCGCAGCAACAGGTTTGTTCTTTTTTTGACTCTCTCTACGAGTTGCAAAGTACCTATCTACCTGATTAATTATTTCCATGTGAACAATAGCTGGTACTTTTATTTTTGCCCAAGGACTAAGAAACCGACATATAAAATCAAGTCCTCCTTGGTGAATAGCTGATGTATCTGTAACAATAGTTATCGGTTTTTGCAAAGGTATTTTGCCAATAGTTTCAACATCAAAAATAGGTAAAAGTAATAATGTTCTCCGGAGTACATCCTGCAATCCTTCCCTAAAAGCTTTTTGAACTCTATCTTTACTCTGTGAATTCTCCAGAGCTTCAGTAATATTATTATTGAGTTTCTCTAAGGATAGTATTTGCCATTCAAACCCACCAAATTTAGCTGCACAATACTCATCATATCTAGTTTCATTTTCAATATATTGCCCTCCTGGTTGTAATGTAATAGTTCCGACATTCACCCATTTGTCACGTCCAAAACAAATATCTTCACCAAGAGATATTTCAAATGGCTCCCCATTCTTACCTATTTGGGCGATACATTTTAGTGCATCTTCTTTACTAAACAATTTTAATGTCATAAGGTTATTCTTTTAATGAAGGGACACATTGACATTTGGAACATTAACAAAGGTATCACACACCCACTGAATATGCTGGCGTAAGGCCAAAAGTTGATGTTGACGAAGGTTGACACTATCACTATTAGATAAGCGTCCAAGCTCTTCTAAATCACTCCAAGATGATTGATCATTAGACAATATCTCGTCTATTACTTGGATGACTTGCTTAAACTGTTCAATTCCACGCTTTTCAGGTTTTATTACTAGTGTAAATTTTTCAATTAATTCTTCTCTTAGTCGCTGAGTTTGCTCACTACTAGTCACTGAACCAAAGGGATCTCCAAAGGGTTCCCAAGAATAAATTTCTTCTTGATAAAATGTCGGTTCAACTAAAGCATTTGTATTGGTATCTAAGTATTTTTTACCCCAGCGACAAGGTTGCCAAAGAACAACCTTTAATGGACTTGAACTATTGCTGCTCACAAGAATTAATTCTCCAAAGTAATTATTTATGAATATCTAGATTAAATCTAACTGTCAAATTACTTTTTATTTATGAATCATAGGTTTTGAGGGTCAAGCCACAATTTGACTGATTTTTTTGGGTATTATAATCATAATTGGAACTTAATTAAAATTTATCAAAAGTGAGATACATCACCCCACTCCGCCCTTTTGCTTGCATAATGCTATCATAATCATAAATCCTGCTTCGAGGTAAAGCGATGGCTACCCTTTATGTAAGAAATTTACCCGATGACTTGTATGCAAAGCTGCAAGAGTTAGCGGCATCTGAACACCGTTCCATTAACGCCCAAGTTATAACTCTGTTAGAACAAGCTTTAAAAACTGAAGCACAGCGAACAGAAGACGAAAGACGAAAAAATGTCCCAAAACTTTTAGAGGAAATTCGCCTTCGCCGTGAGAGTCGCCAGACTGATGTGGAATGGCCTGATAGTACTGCGTTAATCCGAGAAGACCGAGACAGATGACTATCCCTCTCAGGTGTGTTGTAGACGCAAGTGTAGCTATTAAGCAATTTATACCAGATGATCCACTAACTCCGAAAGTTAATCAACTGTTTGCTCATCTTGGCAATCCTCAAACTGCAATCTTTGTCCCAGACCTGTTTTACATTGAGTGTGGCAACATCATTTGGAAGTATGCCCGCGCCAAACTTTATGCTGTTGCTGATGTGCCAGCAGATTTAGCAACTCTCAAAAGCTTCCCTTTGCGTGTCGTCTCTACAGCTGACTTGATGGCGGATGCAGTTGCGATCGCATTAAATTATGGAATCTCTGCCTACGATGGCTCTTATGTTGCACTTTCACAGCAGGTAGGTGCTACTTTGCTGACTCTCGACGGTAAGCTGGTGAAAGCTCTAGCAACTTCGTCTTACAATGTTTCCTCGTTTAATGACTTTGAGGTTCAGGCGTTTGAGTCGATGTAGAAGCGATCGCCTTTCCTCACCATATATTTAACCCCAAAGCATTGAATGAGGCTAAACAAATCGATACAAATTCAGAATTGGGGAAATTAAATTTTTATCACTGACTTATCTTAGTTGCAATAAAATTAGTTTGTAAAGCAGGGAATAAACCTGCTGTTTTTTAATATTCAATTGTCAAAAATGTCTTTTACTTATAAACGCACGGTTCGCTTTCAAGATACTGATGCTGCTGGGGTAGTTTATTTTGCTAATGTTTTGGGTATTTGCCATGAAGCTTATGAAGAATCTTTAGAAGCATCAAGTATTAATCTCAAAGATTTTTTTACTAATCCGTCTGTGGGGTTTCCCATTGTTCATGCTAGTGTTGATTTTTTGCGCCCTATGTTTGTTGGGGACAAGTTGCTGATTAGCTTAATTCCGCAAAAAATAGGTGTTGAGAAGTTTGAAATTACTTATGAAATTACTGTGGCTGAGGTGGTAGTTGCTAAAGCTATTACTCGTCATGTTTGTATTGATGTGAGTAGTAGAAGTAAGCAGGAATTACCTGATGAGATAGTTCAGTGGTTGGAGACGAACCGCAGAGACGCAGAGGACGCAGAGAGAAGAAGGTCGAGAGAGATTATGTGATGGAATTTTGGAGGAATTCTGTGGCGATTTGCTGTAACTGTTGACGGTTAATTTTACCTTGGGAGTTGCGGGGTAAGTTTTGCTGGGGAATCCAATATTTAGGGATTTTAAATTTGCTGAGTTTGTCTTTGAGTAGAGTTTGGATTTTTAAGGCAGAGATATCTGATTTTTTGGGAATGTAAATCGCTGTTAAGGCTTGTCCCCAGTGTTTATCTGGAATGCCAATGACACAAATATCGGCAACCATTTGAGTTGCTTGTATTGCGGATTCAATCTCTGCTGGGTAAATATTTTCGCCACCTGTAATAATTTTGTCGCTGTCACGTCCGACTATATTTAAATGACCTTGGTCGTCTAAAAAACCTAAATCATCTACTTGGAAATCAGTTTGATTTTCTTTAGCTATAGGATAGTAACCAAGGGCTAAAGATTGAGCATGAATGGTGATATTCCCGATTTGATTGGAATTTAAAATCTCACCTTGCTGATTGCGAATAGTTACTTTTGCATGGGGAAGAATTTGACCACTGCTAATTTTACCGCCGAGAAAATCATCTGGTTTGAGGGTAGCAATTTGAGAGGCGGTTTCTGTCATACCATAGGTAGGTGCTAACCGGATGCGGTGAAATCTGGCTTTTTCTAGTAGTTCGTTCCATGCTGGCGCACCTCCCAAAAGTACAGTATTAAATTGGGATAGCCATTCAGTTAATAGGGGATTTTGCAGGAGACGTTGTAACTGTGTTGGTACTAAAGATATGAAAAATTTTGATTGTTTAATATTTAATATTTGACCGGATTCTACGGCTTTAAATAGTTGAATAGCTAGTTTACCTGCGGTGGTAAAAGAGCGCATAAATTGCATTAAACCGCTAACGTGATATAGCGGTAACACGCAAAATGAATTGACTTGTTTGATTTGAAAGTATTCTGTAAATCCTTGTACCGATGAGATGAGAGTTTCCCAAGTGTGAATGGCAAATTTAATTTCTCCTGATGAACCACCCGTAGGAATCAGAATCAGTGCTGAGTGCTGAGTGCTGAGTGCTGAGTGAGAGAGTAAGAGATGGGGAGAGACGCGATTAATCGTGTCTGTACTTGGGAGTAGGGGAGTGGGAGAGTGGAGTAGTTCTCCCAAAATAATGTCTGGCTGTACTAAATCAAACACTTGTTGCCATTCTTGTGTTCCCCAGTCGGGGTTACACAGAAAAACTTGGCAATTAGCTGCACAAGCAGCAATAAAACTTGCTAAAAATCGCAATGGTTCGCGTTCGGCTAAGATAATTTTTGGTGGTGTTCCACACGCTGATCGTTGTGTTAGTTCTAAATATAATTCTTGAGCTATTTGATTAAATTGACGGCTGTTGTAACCAATAAACCAATCATTCTGAGCCAGGTTATTAAGACAGTCTAAAGGTCGTTCCATAAACTTTGAAGCCAGGTTTCTTCTTGTTCAAAAAAATGGTCTATGCCAAAACCAATTGCCCTGTTGTTTCGGGATAATTCGGCTGCTAGTTGGAGTGCTGCAAGTCTAGCGATCGCAGTTTCAAATACTGATGAAAATACAGTATCAATTTGATGTTGGTGACAAAACTTTCTCAGACGAGATGGCGAGCCAACTATCCCAGGCTTGATCACAAAAATCCCTCGCCAACCTTGTTGATGACAAGCAGCAAGTTGCCCAAGTGTGGCGACAGATTCATCTAAAGCGATCGCAGTTTCATAACTCGTACTCAATTCCAACATCTGCTGAAATTGCTCAACGGGTAGCGGTTGTTCGATAAATTCAATTTCTAGGGGTAGTTCTCCATTTGCCTTGAGATTGTCGCAAGTCGACAGCCATAAGTTTGCTTCCTCATAGCTGAGTCCACCGTTGGCATCTAATCGCAGTTTGGTAAAGGCTGGTAAGGTTTGTATCAGTGACTCAAAAATTTCTAGTTCATCAGCGATCGCATTCACACCAATTTTCCACTTAAACGTGCTATATCCCTGCTGCCACAACGTTTCCCATTGATTTAAAGCCGCTTCACCAGATGGTAATAAGGCACTGAAAGATTGGGCATTGGGCATGGGGCATGGGGCATTGGGCATTGAGAAGAATTCATTTCCCCACTTCCCACTCCCCCACTCCCAAGCTGACTCAAAGCCAAACTGACAAGCAGGTAACTCATCTGGGATAGAGAAAATTATCTCGTCTGTGATTTCTTCTGGGAGTTGGCGACAAAAATCTAAGGCTTGTTCTAGGGTTTCGGAACCAAACCAGCTAATGGGGGCGATTTCTCCCCAGCCGACTTTACCTGATTCATCGGTGAGACGGAGGATAATACCTTCACGAATATCCCACTTACCATGATTGGTAGTCAGCGATCGCAAAAATCTTCGCTGATATGGACGAAATTCAAATCTGTAGTCATTAGTCATTAGTCATTAGTTATTTTCCCTCTGTTTCAATGCCCAATGCCCCATGCCCAACTAAAGAATAAATCCTAAGCCGAACAGCAAGCAAGCCCAGAAATGCACGGCTACGGCGATGAATTTACAGTTACTAACTTTGTCGGGCTGGTTGTGATTTTGTTGGACGTGGCGACATAATTTGACAGCGAAGGGTAAACTTACCCAACTCAGTAACGTCCAAACTGGAGAAATTCCCAATAGCACAAATAGCAAGGTGAGGGGATAAATGCTCGCAGTGAACCAAACTAGGACTTGGGCCCCTCTTTGGGTTCCGAGACGGACGATCGGCGATCGCTTTCCTGCGGCGATGTCATCCTTAACTTGGTGAAAGTGTGAGCAAAATAAAATTAAGGTTGTGGCAATCCCGACAATCACTGAGGCTGCTAAACTCGTTATTGACCAAGTTTGGGTTTGGCTATAATATGCTGCCTCCACTGCTAAGGGGCCAAAGGCAAAAAAGCAAATAATCTCGCCTAAACCCTGATATCCTAAGCGAAAGGGAGGCCCTTGGTACGTGTAGCCTAAACCGCAGCACAGCAGTATTATACCGATAACAGTTAGGTCATGTTGCCAAAACGCGATCGCTAGTATGCCCAGCAATCCCAAACCTAAACACAAATTTCCTATCCAAAATATTAATGGCTTATTGCCTGTTAAGTTCACCAGAGAATGGTGCTTATTTTTATCGATACCTGTTTCGGAATCAAAGACATCATTACTGATATTTTCCCAGGCAAGAATTAAGATTGCCGAAGCTACAAAAGTAGAAAATACTACACTATTGAAAATTTTAGTTTCGGCAAATGCTACTGCTGTTCCTACCCAAATGGGCATAATGGCAACGCTATACATTGGTGGTTTAATAGCTGCCATCCATAACTTGGTGTTGGGATATAAAATTTGCTTGGTAGTCATCAGTTGTGATTAATTAAAGTACCGGAATATTACTCACACTTTAGATTTTATGATTTAAAGAGACGCTAGATATGGCTGATATACAAACAACTGTCACTTTTACTATGACTTGTTAACTTTGTGTTGTTAACACTCAACCTCACGTTGCAATCTAAGACTGAAACTGTCTTATCATAGTCTGAGAACACCACGAATCAGGCAAACCCTACGCTGGTGAAATGGCAACTTAATATGTTACCTGTAAAAATACGACCACGATTAATTACACTTTAGGAAGTTAACTTAAAAAAATTTACTATCGTTAAATCCATGACAGTTTCACCATGTCGTAGCAACTTCTTTGTAGAGCACAAAGATTTATATCAATTTCTGGTAGCAGTGCAAGAAAAGTGCGTCAAAAATAATTGCAGACAAATTGTCAGTATCTCCCAAGAAATTGATTTAGTTGATCCTTTACTTGTATTGGATAAACTTACACAAGCAAATGAAATAAATTTTTACTTTGAGGACAGAGTTAAAGGAGAAGCGATCGCAGCAATTGATGCTGTAGCAAAATTACAGATTGATGGCTCAGACCGTTTTAATCAAGCAGAATATTTTATCAAATCTTGTCTAAAAAATATAATTAATTTTGGTAACGCAAACCAACCTTTTTCTGGTCCTCACTTTTTTTGTTATTTCAGCTTTTTTGATAAAAATGCCCAAGTAGATTATCCATTTCCATCTGCTACCATTTTTCTTCCACGTTGGCAAGTAGCCGTAAAAAATCAGCGTTGCGTATTAGTAACAAATCTAATTATCAATCCAAATGTAAATATTGCAAGATTGTTGGAGAATGTGCAAAATAAAATTCAATTTCTCCAAGCTTTAGAAAAATACTCTGCTAATATTGATTATTTTCCTAAAAACTTATATAAAAAATCTATCACAAACTCTGCCCAATTTAAACGTTCAGTAGTATCTGTTTTGGAAAAAATTCAGTCTACTCATTTAAGTAAGATTGTCCTAGCAGATATATTAGATGTAAAATCAAGTAACAACTTTAGCTTAGTTAAATCCTTAAATAATCTTAGACAAAACCATCCTAATTGTTATATCTTTTCTACAAGTAATGGCAAAGGACAAAATTTTATTGGTGCAAGTCCAGAAAGATTAATTAGTATTAATAATCAACAGTTAATCACTGATGCTTTAGCTGGTTCTGCACCACGAGGTAAAACCCCTGCTGAAGATGCAGCTAATGCCAATCGCTTACTAAATAGTGAAAAAGAAAAGCATGAACATTCGCTAGTACTTAATTTTATAACTCAACGTCTATCCCAGCTAGGTTTATCACCTCAAATATTAGCACCACGGCTGCGACAATTATCGAATATCCAGCATTTATGGACACCTATAAGTGCGATAGTTCCTACTAACATCCATCCATTAAAGATTGTCGGACAATTGCATCCTACGCCAGCCGTTGCGGGTGCATCACAAGATGTAGCTTGTGCCGAAATTCGTCGTTACGAAAGCTTTGAGAGGGGTTTATATGCTGCACCTTTAGGTTGGATAGATTCTCAAGGGAACTGTGAGTTTATTGTGGGAATTCGTTCAGCATTAATTAATGGCGATCGCGCAAGATTGTATGCTGGTGCTGGTATCGTGGCTGGCTCCGATCCTGACAAGGAGTTTGCTGAGGTGCAACTTAAACTTCAGGCTTTACTGAAAGCGTTAGTTTAACATTCAAAAAAGGACGTTTTTAAACAGACTATTTGAGTTGATTTTAATTATCCAAAGAATTGTAGGCTTCATTCAGTTTGGTGGCTGACTCTTCTAATAAGCGTTGTTCATGAGGATTTCTTGGTAACACCAGTTGGCGCTCAATACCTTGGGAACTAATGATACATGGAAGTCCAAGAACAACTTCACTACCAACTCCATAGTTAGAATCTGCTCTCACCGATACTGGAAATATCTGCTTTTCATCCCGCAGGATGGTATCAACTAACTGACAAACTACTATTGATATGCCATAGCTAGTATTTCCCTTACGTTCAGAAATGTTATAACCTCGCTTACGGGTTAACTCTGCATACTCTTGCTGAATTTGTTCCAGCGTTGCTCCTTGTGGTATGGGGAATTCAGCTAACAAAATTCCCCCAATAAATGCACTAGACCAAACGACAAATTCACTGTCTCCATGCTCTCCAATCACATAAACATGAACGTCTTGTTTACTAACGTTCAGTCGCTTACCAAGTTGATATCTCAGTCTAGCAGTATCAAGAACGGTTCCTGAACCGAAAATTAGGTTTTCTGCTCTAGTGGAATTGGCGATCGCAATCCGTGTTAGTATATCCACTGGATTGCTAACGATAAGTACGATTGAATTCGGTGCAACTCGATCCAATTCTTTTATTGTTGAACGCATGATTTCTGCATTATCGCTCAATATATCTAATCGGCTTTGTCCTTCTTTTTGCTGCACCCCAACAGTCACGACAATAATATCAGAATCCGCTAAATCTTCATACTGATTTGATGGTATAATCTCCATGTCTTTAAGTAGGGGAATGGTGTCTTCAATATCCCATGCTTGCCCCTCAGCTTTTGATAAAGTTCGGTCAAAAAGGACGACTGTTACACATTTACCAAGTAGCACTAAATCATTTGCTACATTTGCACCCACATTACCTGCACCAATAATACCGACCTTGGATATTTTGCTACTCATGCCAAATCTATTTTTTTGTAACTGGCTTGATAGGTTAATGTTAACTCCAGAACTAACCCTTTCGAGTCAAGATTCTTGAAGCGATCGCTTCATCTCAAAGATTTAATATGTTGACGCAAGACAGAATTTATGAGGGTTTTGTATTCGACACCCTGGAATTGAAACCAAGCTATGATTCTGGATCAATCTGAATTAATTTCTGTGCTTGAGTTCCTGGCAATTTCAACATTGCCTTCTCGAAAAACTCATCGTTTAATAATGGAATATTCAGAATAATCAACGTTGTCATCTGACATCGAGTCCAATGCTTCCTAATTAGGATGTGAGATATTGTTCAAATAGTTGGCGCTCATTATGTTTTAGTTTCAGTATCGTAGATGCTTTATGAAAATCGAAGTGATAAAAGCTACTCAACAACAAAAGTCAGTGCTGTGTAATTTAATGGAACTATACCAGTATGACTTAAGTGAGATAGAAGCTAAAGATGTAGATGCCTGCGGCTTATTTGGCTATCGATATCTTGATTACTATTGGACAGAACCTAAACGACACCCATTTCTGATTAAAGTTGATGAGAAACTGGCAGGGTTTGTACTTGTTAATCAGCATATCTACCTTCATCAAGATAACCATGCTATGTCTATTGCCGAGTTCTTTATCCTCAAGAGGTATCGAAGTCAGGGTATTGGGAAACAGGTAGCTATTCACATTTTCAACAAGTTTCCTGGCAATTGGGAGGTACGGCAGACTGCTTTGAACTTAGGCGCACAAGCTTTTTGGGGTAAGGTAATTAGTCGATACACTAATGGAGCTTTTAACGAGGTTTTCTTAAACGATCATCGATGGCATGGCCCAATTAAAACTTTTGATAACTCAGACAAACTATTAACATAAAAAATACACCGGATAAATCGGTGTATTTCTAGCGTTACTAGAGCATATACTTTTGTTGATATTTTACACTAAATCCTGATGAGTAAAAGCTTTAGCATTCGCCCCAGTGTAAGTAGCTACAATATGTCCATCGCCAGTCATTTGATATTTGTATGTGACTAATCCTTCTAAACCAACGGGGCCGCGGGGAGGCATTTGTTGTGTACTAATTCCTACTTCTGCACCAAAACCATAGCGGAAGCCATCAGCAAATCTGGTAGAACAATTGTGGAATATATTAGCTGAATTTACTAGTCCAAAGAAAGTTTCAACAGATGCTGAATCTTCAGAGATAATCGCGTCAGTATGGCGAGAACCATATTCGTTAATATGAGCGATCGCATCTTCTATAGAGTCTACAATCTTTATGGACAAAATAAAATCGCTATATTCTGTTTCCCAGTCTATCTCTGTTGCAGCTACAATGTTAGGTAAAATTTTCAAGGTGCGTTTATCGCCTCTTAATTCCACATGGCGTTCTTGCAAAGCCTCAGCAACTTTTGGTAAAAATTCTGTAGCAATTGATTGGTGAACTAGCAAAGTTTCAATCGCATTACAAACAGCAGGATATTGCGCTTTAGCATCGACAGTAATCGGAACTGCTTTCGAAATATCGGCGGTTTTATCTATATAAAGATGACAAATACCGTCAGCGTGACCTAGTACCGGAATGCGCGTATTTTCCTGCACAAATCTGACAAAGGAATTAGAACCTCTAGGGATAATTAAATCTACATATTTATCTAACTTCAAAAGTTCTAGAGTTTCTTCTCTAGTTGTGAGCAACTGTACCGCATCTGGATTAACAGCAGTTTGAGATAATCCCTGTTTAATTGCCTTAACTATCGCTTCACAAGAACGGACAGCTTCCTTTCCACATTTGAGGATTACACCATTTCCCGATTTGATTGCTAAAGAAGCAATTTGAATCGCCGCCTCTGGACGGGCTTCAAAAATAATTCCCAAAACACCTAAAGGACAAGTAATTCGTTTGAGAATTAAGCCAGTGTCAAGTTCGCGGTGAATTTGGATTTTACCAATAGGATCGTCTAGCTTACCTACATCTCGTACCCCAACGATCACATCTCTTAATTTATGTTCATCCAACTGTAAGCGCTTATAAAGTGGTTGGGAAATCCCTTCGGCAGTAGCAGCTTTACAATCAGCAATATTTGCTTGTAAAATTTCATCTCTAGCTGATTCTAAAGCTTGTGCGATCGCTTCAATCGCCTGATTTTTTGTTTCAGTAGAGAGAATCGCTAGCTTACTTGCAGCTTGGCGAGTTTGTCCGGCGATCGCAATTAGGGGAGAAGCTATATCAAAAATAGTCATAGTAGAAATCTTTACCTTTTCCTCATCTTATCAATCTCAGGTTATGTTCATCATTCGTCTTCCTCCAATCGGGTGAACCATTTGGGTAATCAATAATTACTCTAATCGGGTGAAGCAAGACTGGCTTAAAAACATTATTCTTTAAATATCAAACCCGGACAAAGAGGTAGTAAGTTTACCGCAGCAAAAATATTATAAGTATTATTACCGTTTTTATTTGAAAATCTTAAACATGATTTATGCGTTCCCCAGGCTAGAGAGACATAGCAATATATGTTTCTCTAGTCTTTTACTTAAGTAGATATTTTATACTGTCATTATTTAAATTTTTACGAAATTGCAGTGACGATCACTGGATCTATTGAGTATTGATAGATCAAATACCACTCCTTCAGTAGGGAGATCCTATGTCATTGCAATCTGCATTAAATGCCTTAAACCAAAAACGTTATCAAGAAGCGGTTGAATTACTCGAACAATTCTGCTGCGATTCTGTTGAACACAATTCTTCAGATTATCTTTCAGCACAGATGTGGCTGATGAAAGCTTATCAAGCCACAGGCGAAACCGAAAAAGCCAAGGCGCTGTGTCAAAAGTTAATCATGAGTGAAAATCCACAGGCTCGCAGTTGGGCAGAACAAGCTAGTCAATCCTTCCGCCAAACGCCACCTAAAGCTAGCCAAAAAGCTGGTCGTGCCGTTACCACTGGGATGAAATTAGCAATGGGGGGAGTGGGTGGTAGTTTGGCGTTAGCTTCTGGTGTCACCATGACCTTGCTCTTTGGCATGGTGTTGGCTTTAGGTTTAAGCTTAGTATTTATTTTGGGTAACGATAATCCACTCCAAGGATTAGCGATCGCTATTGGTATTACCCTAGTTTTTAATATCGCCGCCTTTTTCATATCTCCATTCATCATGGACTTAACTCAAGGCTAGCTTTACCAAACTCGCTGGGTAGAGTTGGCAGAAGTTGAAACCCTCAGTCCAGAAACAGCTAAAGTTATTCGCCAAGTCTGTAACCAGAAAAAGCTGAAAACGCCCCGTTTGGGAATTATTAACGACCAAAACCCTACGGCTTTTACTTATGGCTCATTGCCGAACAGCGCCCGTCTAGTCGTCAGTCAGGGACTTTTCACATACCTCGATGACGATGAAATTGCTACCGTTTACGCTCACGAATTGGGGCACATCGTCCACTGGGATTTTGCAGTGATGACAGTAGCTTCTACCTTAGTGCAAATTTGTTACTTGATTTACAGCACAGCTAGAAGATTTGGGCGTGGTGGTGGCGATAGCAAAATCAAAGATGCGATGCAAACTGCGGCCCTAGTTGCTTACGTGTTTTATGTCGTCGGTACTTATCTAGTGCTGTACCTCTCTCGCACACGAGAATACTTTGCCGACCACTTTGCAGCCGAAAGTACGGGTAATCCCAATGGATTATCCCGCGCTTTAGTGAAGATTGCCTACGGAATTTTAGAAGAAGGTTCGCGCACACAAGAACCCAGCCGTTTAATTGAAGGGACTCGCGCCTTGGGTATCTATGATCATAAAGCCGCCGCTTCCACAGGAACCGCTTACCGCATTGCATCCGATACTCAAAAAGTTGGTCGCGTCTTTCTGTGGGATATGTTTAACCCTTGGGGCTGGTGGATGGAGTTAAATTCCACTCACCCATTGACAGGTAAGCGAGTTCGTGCGTTAAGCAACTACGCCGAACAATTGGGTTTACCGACTGAGTTTGATATGGGGCGAGTTATTGGAGAAGGAAAAACTCTTAATAAAAGTAGGCTTTACGGCAACTTCTTTTTAGATGTTGTACTATACGGCGCTGAAACAATTGGTTTCTTAGTTGGCTTGGTAATAGGTGTAATTTTGTTGTCAAGTTCGCCAAACACAGGTTTGGTAATGGGTGTGCCACTTATTGGCTTAGGGATTGGAATTGTGGTCAAAGCCTTGGTGATGTTTCCCGACTACAAGCAAGCACCAGAAACCGATATTCTCACCCTGATGTCAGACCCTTATGCCAGCCCGTTACGTGGACAACCTGCAAAACTTGAAGGTCAACTTATTGGTCGTGGCGACGCTGGTTATAAATTTGGTTCCGATTTAAAAATTCAAGATCGTAGCGGAATGCTTTATTTACATTACGCCTCACGCTTTGGCCCTATCGGCAATTTTTTGTTTGGGATGAAGCGAGTCCAAAGCTTGATTGGCGAACTAGTTGGGGCTGTGGGTTGGTTCCGTCGAGGTGTTGCGCCTTGGATGGATTTAATTCAACTCCAGAGTGAAAATGGCACCATTGTCAACAGTTATCATCGCTTCTGGTCATTCATCCTTGGCGGTGGATCGATTATCCTGGGAGTGGTCTTGATTATGTTTTTGAGCCGCAGCTAGCAAAGTTTCTAGGCTGCTGTGAAAGCATTTCTCAGCCCATCCAAGCTTTAATTTGTCAGGAGGTAGTTAGTAACTGCCTCTTTTTTTAATGCAAATTATAAATCATACCAATTCACGAAAACCCTGATATATATACATTTATCGTAGGTGCATGGCATTGTCCATACGTATCAACTTAAGTTAAAACGCTTATTCCACAGGCGTTTTACCCCAACCTCAACCCCTCCCCTGACCAAGGCTACGGTGTACACACAAATCGAATTACCCCCCTTAATCCCCCCTTGCAAAGGCGGGAAACCGGAAATCTAGTTCCCTCCCCTTTGCAAGGGGAGGGTTAGGGTGGGGTAATCGCATTTGCTATTTCGGGGTACGCATTTGCTATTTCGGGGTACGCAATTGCTATTTCGGGGTACGCAATTGCTATTTCGGAGTACGCAATTGCTATTTCGGGGTACGCAATTGCTATTTCGGGGTACGCAATTGCTATTTCGGAGTACGCAATTGTTGATTCGGGGTTCGCATTTGCTACCAAAAGCTTAATTGTGCATTAAACTTATTTACTACGTTTGGTAAGGTTCGCTACCACTGTCACCAACTCTTCTGGCTCAATTGGCTTGGATACATGAACTTGGAATCCAGCTTGCAGAGCTAGCCTGTGTTCTTCTTCTCTAGCAAATGCCGTTAGTGCTATAGCTAGAATCTTCTCCCCTTGCTCTGCTTCCTGCGCCCGCACTTTCCGAATCAGGGAATAACCATCCTCATCAGGCATTCCGATATCACTGACTAGAACATCTGGTTTTAATTCTTCTAGTGCTTCCAGAGCTTCACATACTGAGCTAGCTGCCGCCACTTGCCCTCCAGACTCTTCAAGAATGAAGACGATTAACTCCCGCGTATCGGCATTGTCATCTACAACAAGTATTTGCAAGCCGTTGAGTATTGAGAGGTTATCGACTTTTTTTTTACTCTCTTTAATTAACTGCTCTGGTTGCGGCTCTAATAAAGGTAACGACACTGTAAATTTCGCTCCCCTTCCTTCCCCTTCACTAAATGCGGAGACTGTGCCTGAGTGCATTTCTACTAAATGGTGTACAATTGTTAGCCCCAGCCCTAAACTATTGTCTACTCTAGTAGTTGTACTATCAGCTTGACGGAAGCGCTCAAAAATATAAGGTAGAAAGTCAGCGCTAATTCCCTTACCTGTGTCAGAGACAGTTATCTGGACATTTGAGTTTACCTGTTCCAGATGTACTTCAACTCGCCCTCCGTTAGGTGTGAACTTGACGGCATTAGAGAGCAAATTCCAGACAACTTGTTGCAGACGTTCGGCATCACCCATAACTTGACTAACTGAACAGTCAAGATTAAATTCAACTTGAATATCCTTAATTTCAGATGTGGGATGTACAACTTCAATTGCCGCTTGAATTATCGGCACAAGGTCAATTTTACGGATATTTAGGCGAATTAGTCCTTGTACAATGCGTGAGACATCCAGGATATCTTCAATCAGTTTTCTTTGAAGTTTGGCATTCCGCTCGATTGTCTCTAATGCCTTACAGGTAGTTGCTTCGTCCCATTTACGAGTACGTATTACTTGAACCCAACCCAGCATAGAATTGAGAGGTGTACGAAGTTTGTGGGAAACGATCGCTAAAAATTCTTCCTTGATGCGGTTAGCTTCTTGGGCTTGCCGATAAAGACGGGCATTGTCAATGGCGAATGCTGCTCGTTGAGCAATTTCTTCAGCCATTTCTAGGTCTACAGTAGTGTAATGGCGTCCTGGTTGTGCAGAGGCAAATAGAATTGTCCCCAGCTTGCGTTCGCGTACTAACAATGGTACTACCATCTGAGACTTAACTTGGAGTTGGCGCAGCAGACTAAAGTGTTCCTCGTTTGAGGACTTTTTCTGTAATGAAGACTCAAGAATGTTTGTCACCAGTTCCGGCTTACCAGTCCGTAAAACCTTCGGTGGTCCATAATCAGCATCAACAGGAATTGGATAGCATTGTTGGAGTTCTCGTATCAGTTCTTCCTTCGCTGGTTCAGATGCAGCGATAACTGGGTTAGTGAAGACTGGCAAATTATTTTCGACGACATCCACAATACACCAATCAGCAAGGGTAGGCACTGCTAATTGCGCGAGGCTAGTTAGGGTAGTGCGATAATCTAAGGAAGATACCAAAACACGACTTGCTTCAGCCAAAAAATTAGAGCGCTTTTCTGCGGCTTGGGCTGCGATTCGGGCAGCTTGCTCATTGGCAAATAACTGCTCGCGCTGCAACTCTAAAAGCTTACGCTGGGTAATGTCACGCATTAGCCAGCGCAGAGCAACTGCCTTACCTTTTTCGTCACGGACGGTAACTACTGTCAATGCAACATAAAAACAGATTTTTTCTCGTGGTTGTAAACACACTTCCCATTCCCCGCCTCGGTCGAGCTGCTGCAACTGAGTTAGGTAATTAAAAAAAGCTTGATGATCTGACTGGGCGATGAAAGTAAGAAGCGGTTTGCCAATCAAAAATCGCTGTGAAACATTGAGGTGTATAATAGCAGCATGGTTAGCTTCCAGGATAATGCCGAATGTATCAGTTACCAAGTAACCATCAGGCGCAAAATGAAATAATTCATGGTAGCGCTGACGCTCCTTCTCTATTACGATTCGTGTTGCTTGTAGTTCCTCGGAGGCGATTTTTAGTTCTTCTAAAGTAATTTGAAGTTCCTCAAAAGCTTCTGCTGTTAGCTCATGCTGTAAATACGGCTCACTTGTAGTCCTTTGCACTAATCCCGTGACCCGTGAGCGCAATGTCTCTACTTGTTGACTAAAATCGTCTACATTCATATTGCTCACTTTGCTAAGACTAAGAAGCGCACGCCAGAATAAACATCATCAGGCTAAATATAAACTCAAATGTACGCTCAAAGCTGATCTCAAAACTATTGCTCAAAAGATAGAGGTTTGTCTTGACAAGGCAAGTTCTACAAAGTGAATCTAGACACAATACAGTTCTTAACCTCTAACTACCATCATAAAATAAAAAATTCATCAATAAATCTACCTAGAGTGTTGTACAGCAAGAAACATAATAGGTAGATTTCAGCAAATATTATATTTTTATAGCTTAAGGGGGACCTGGTGCCAGGGGAAAGGCATCTAATTTTAATTTGTTTTGACAAAATGTAACTTACTATGTAGCGAAAAAAAGGAAGTATTATGAGGTTGATATCAATGCAATATAAGTCTTAGATTTTTTTGTCTAAAAGTCTCAACATTAGTATATAGAAACTAACAATATAGATTCATTAGAGAAAACAAATAATTACTATAGATTTATTCAACTTTTAGGTTTGGGTTAAAGGTTTTTTCTTTCCCCTTTACCATTCCCTTTTAACCGACAAGTATTGGGCCTGATGCTTACAGCAACATTACCACCTACTTCAGGCGAGGTTTATCTATACTTCCCAATCCCCAGTCCCGCTAAATCTGAAAAAAATTGGTATTAGGGGGATTATGAACGTGATATTTGGTATGGGGTGGGCATGATAAATAGATTATGCACACAATCCTGAGAGAATTCTGATGATAAATGCGATCTTTAGGAGATTTCGCCAACTTATAGCTGGGAAAAACAACCCAATTGGCAGATATGACCCGAAAAACAAAACCAAGCGTTCCTTAGCACTGTATACCTGCATAGGATTAATAGGTGGAATTCTGGCATTGTTGTTAATGTCTTCCCCAGGAATGGCCCAAAAACCACAACTCCAACAACCGTTATTAGTAGCTACACGAGTTATACCGCCTTTTGTGCTATCAAACAAAAGTGAGCTATCAGGGTTCAGTATCGACCTCTGGCGCAACATCACTAACCAAATAGGTGTAGAGTCTAAATTTATTGAATATTCCAGTGTGCCGCAACTGCTTTCGGCTATTAAAGAAAGCAAAGCCAACTTGGGGATTTCAGCCATCTCAATTACAGCCGAACGCGAGCAGAATTTTGATTTCTCCTTACCGATTTTTTCTGGGGGGCTGCAAATTATGGTGAGAAACCCAGAGAGCAACAGCAGTGCCTTCCCAAATATTTTGCAATTGTTTTTCTCTACTAGCCTCTTGCAGGTAATAGGCGTTGCCCTAGTACTAATTGTGGTAGCAGCCCACATTATTTGGTTATCTGAGCGTCATCACCAAGATGGGATGATTCCTAAATCATACTTTCCTGGCATTTTCAAAGCCTGTTGGTGGGCAGCTGCCACATTAGCAACCCAAGCTGACGAAATGCCCAAAGGAGTAATGGGACGGTTAGTAGGTATTGTTTGGATGTTCATCGGAGTACTTTTTGCCGCCTACTTTACAGCCAGCGCGACTACCTCATTGACAGTGCAACAACTTCAGGGCGATATCAGGAGTATAGACGATTTACCCGGCAAGGTAGTAGCCACAACTGCGGGTAGTACAGCCGCCACATACCTGCGAGAACATAAGATTTCAGTTTTAGAAGTTACCAAGATTGAGCAAGCTTACAATGCTCTGCAAACAAAAAAAGCTGATGCCGTAGTATTTGATGCGCCTGTACTCCTCTTCTATGCTGCCAATGAAGGCAAAGGGAAAGTACAGATTGTTGGCAGTATCTTGCGTGAAGAAAGCTATGGTATCATTCTGCCCAACAACAGTCCCTACCGCAAACCAATTAATCAGGCTCTGCTGAGTCTTAAAGAAAATGGCACTTATCAATCGCTATATGATAAGTGGTTTAATGCTGAAAAATCTTGAAGAAACGAGCAGAGGAGCAGAGGGGCAGAGGAGACAAGGGGACAAGGGGGAATTATTGAACAAGTCTTTCCCTTGTCTCCCCCCTCTTCCTTGTCTACCTTGTCTCTTCTCCATGCCCCATGCCCCATGCCCCATGCCCCATGCCCCATGCCCAATGCCCCATGCCCCATGCCCAATTCCCCATTCCCCATTCCCTATTCCCCATTCCCTTCTTTCGCCAGTTGAGCTTTTGCCTGTTGCCACAAGTTTTCTAATTCATTCAAACTGTAATCAGAAAGGGGACGGTCAACAACCGCCTCCATTTTTTCTAATCGCTGGACAAAGCGTTGATTTGTGCCTTGTAAAGCGTTGCTGGGGTCAAGATTATGCCAACGCGCTAGCTGAATAACTGCAAATAGTAAATCGCCTAATTCTGCTTCTTGCCGTTCGGGTGTTTCCTCAGCTAAAGCTTGCTGGAATTCTCCTAACTCCTCATGAAACTTATCCCAGACACCCTGAATATTTTCCCATTCAAACCCGATCGCCGCAGCCTTTTGAGAAATCTTCATCGCCGCCGTCAGTGGGGGAAGAGTACGTCCATAACGAGCGAGTTTAGCACTAAATTTTTGCGCGTCTGGAGATGCTTCGCCCTTTTCCGCAGCTTTGATTTGTTCCCAATTTTGCCGCACCTCATCCACACTGGCCACCGACACATCACCAAACACATGAGGATGACGGCGAATCAACTTTTGGGAAATCCCCTGAGTGATTTCCTTGAGAGAAAATTGCCCCGCTTCGCTAGCGATTTGGGCTTGTAATACCACCTGTAATAATAAATCGCCTAACTCCTCTGCGATCGCACCCTGATCCCCACTCTTAATCGCATCCACCACCTCATAAGCTTCCTCAATCACATAAGGCGTCAAAGTTTCGGCAGTTTGAGCCAAATCCCAAGGACAACCACCATCAGGCTCACGCAACTTCGCCACCACCTCAATCAACTCCTGCAACGCCGCCAAAGTCTCTTCTTGCTTTTCCATACCTCTGCGCTTCCCTTAGCTACCTAAAGCGTTTAAAAAAATTATTTCTTTACTCTCGGACGACGACTACCACCCCTGATCACTTTCCGCCTCTTAATTTTGCCACTAGGAAGCAACCCCCGAACCCCCTGCTTTCGCACGCGCTTATAAGCCGAACCGCCCCAATCGCTAAGAGAATGACTCATCGCACCGAGTTCCAGCCCCAAAAACAGAGCGATATATTCAGTATCGTATTGCAGGAGCGATCGCCCCACAATTCCCCACAATTCCTGCCAACTAAAACTCAGATTCCAAAACCTTTGAGCGATCGCCAAAACAAAAATTGCCAAAATAGCAAGCAAACACCCCAGATAAAGTATCCGCAAAATCGTGCCAATAATCGGCCCGTGGGATAAAAAAGAACGATGCCGCAGACTTTTTTGATAAGGTAGCCAAATCCAGCGCAAGAAACCCCAGCGTTGGAATTGCACAGAGTAAATATCCAAATCGGGGCCAAACATCAGCCCGCCAAATATAAACCCGCCTGCAACCAACAAAGTCGCACTGCTACTGCGAGTCTGCCAGAAAGTAACGCCCGCCACGAATGGTAGAGCGTACATAGTAATGCGATCGTGCGTTCGACCAGAGGGCATCCTAAATCCTGTTAGCGATAGCGGGGCGTTGAGCCAGTGCTGAATAACTGAATACTGAGTCAGTATAAGAGAAAAAAAGATTTTCTTGAAACTAGTAGCGCAATGCGAAATGTTTTGCTATATTAGTTAAGAATTAGTCAAACGGGCGGTTAGCTCAGTTGGTAGAGCGCCTGCCTTACAAGCAGGATGTCATCAGTTCGAGTCTGGTACTGCCCATTCAGTAAATAAAGGCTAGAGACAGCTTAAATGCGGCTTCTAGCCTTTTTTAAATGGATTCACAATCTCTAATTGATCAGCGACTACTAACCCATCTTGCATATTTTCAGAATAGAGAATACTTGCTCTTGCGGATAGCGCACAAGAAATAATTAGACTATCCCAAAAAGAAAAATTATATCGACTGCGGATATCTGATGCAGATTCAAAAATAGTCAGATTGAACTCTACGACAGTACAGCGGCGATAAAGCGACTGAATCACAGCTTTAATTTGCCCTTCGTTAAAGGCTGCTTTTTTGAGCAAATTGGCAGCAACCTCATTCACAACTTGTGTACTAATGATGATTCCTTCAGCTTCTGTAATTGCAATAGCAATATAGCGATTCCCTGTTATGTCAGGTACAGATAATATTTTGAAACGCAAAGGGACGCAAAGTAAAGCGCAGAGGTACGCAGAGATTTGTACCTCAGCAGACTAGGAAACGCTATATTACGCTTTCTTGTTCTTTCTGCAACCTCCATCTTGTTATCGTCAAATAAACGATAAAGCCAAACATTCGTATCAATAAAAAATGCACCAGAACTCATAATTATCGGTTATAAATTTCCTCACGGCTGAATACACCATCGACTTGAATAGGATTTTCTGTTAATTCATCAATTATGTCTCTTTTTTTAGATGATTTTTTCGTCATCAAAACGATTACTTTAATATCATCTCCTTCACCAAGTTCTTGTTTGTACTCATCAGGAATATGAATTAAACCATTTTGAATCTTTGCTTGAAACTCAATCGCATTTAGCATCTTTAACCTCTCTTATATCTATGGGGCTTCATTTATTATGAGCGATACCTACGGCGGGCTGCGCCAACGCACCAGTAAGATAGTCCACTTGGGCAAAAGATTTTTGATTGCTCAAACAATTAATCACTAGTTAATATTGAGGCAAGAAGGTCAGGATGAGACAGATGTGGGCAATGTCCAGAAACTAGCTCAATGGCATCGACTCCTAAACGCTTGCGTGCGGCGTAGCGTGACCATGTAGGAGATATTATTCGATCGTTGGTACAAACAATATATTTACGCTCAACATTTGGCAAAGCTTTTAGAGGATTGGTTTCAAATATATATGCCATAGATTGTTGCGAACGACTTTTCGAGATTGCCCACTGTGTTACATCTGGTTGACAATCATGAAAGAAAAACTCCCTTAATACTGCTTCGTCTGAATAATCTTTGCCTACGGAAGCTGGTTCATACATATCAGGCTCATCGTAGAACTGTTGGAGTTTACTTGGGTCTTTTGGTTGGTAATAGAATGATTTGAGCGTGTCAGAATCGAGACGATGAGAAAATTGGTCGAGTGTACTGACTCCGGGATATGGAAGTAGCGCTGCCACAAACACTAGTTGACGCACTTTTACCGCTTCTGCAACCAAGGGAATTATAGTACCAGCCATTGAGTGACCGACTAGCACAATATCATCATCAGTTTTTGGCAGTGCTTGAATTACTACATCTGCAAGTTGGGACAAAGTAGCAGATTCATTTTCAATTGGTAAATCCATTGCTACAGTTTTGTTACCCTGTGTTTCTAAGTAGGGAATTAGCAAATCCCAACACCAGGTGGCTTGGAAAGCACCGTGAACTAGACAAAATAGACTCATATAAATTGAATAGTGGTAATGGTGGACGAGTTTTTTAACTTTTCTTATTTTTTAGCAAATTTTTAACCTTGCCCAGGTAAGTTACATCAGTACCTGCTGTATATTCAAACAGCAGTTAAAACAGGTTGAAAAGGTTGCAATAAAATACCCAAAATTTTATCAACTTCTTTAATATAGTACTCAGTCAAATCTATATAAACAGTTGTCCCTTCTAAAAATAAAAACTTCCAGTTAGTTCCACTAGTAACCGAGCCATAAATCCGCCCAACTTCATTGCCTTGATTTTGATTGAACAACTGTGCTGCAATCATTGCCGCTACACATTGACCCAAACCACCGATAATATCTTCTTTTTTTGCTTCAAAAATAAACATTACCGGAGCAGAAATAAATAATTGTTCCTGAGAATTGCTGATGATGTAATCGCAAAAGCCTTGCAAGCCTTGAGTCGCATCAACATTAAATTCATTTCCAGAGAACAGCGAGATTTTATTATTTAATAATCGTCTGACCTCTGCGAGGATTGGTGCAATTAAAAACTCCGATCTGGCTTTTTCGGTTGAAATTGCAGTTGCTAAAGGAATGTAATCTATTAAAATCGTTCTGAGTGTTTCTGATGGTGTAACAGGTTTTGTATCAACAAATAAATTCCGAGTTTCATCGAGTGTTAAATCAAAACTCTTTTTCACCTTGGCGAGACTAAAATCGCTGTATGCCATCCTTCCACCTTGTGATTATCTAGCAGTTCTCAGTTGGATGCAACACCTCTGACCTCTCTCCAAACCTCTCTCCTAAGAGGAGAGAGGCTTTGAATCTTACTCCCCTTCCCTCGCAGGGAAGGGGCTGGGGGTTAGGTCTGTCTTGCCTTGATTTGCCAACTCTTTTGCTTTCGCCTGGGAATCAAACTTTAATTTATTATCCCACTGCTGTGCTTTGTGAAACTTTTCAACAGCGCCACTAATATCATCATTTCGCGCTAACTTTTCACCTTGGATAACTAACATTGTCGCCCCTTGCGCCAAACGAGATGGAGTTTGGCATGATTGCAACTCTTCTAACACTTCTGGATGGCCAATGAAGTAATTATTCAACAAGTTGCAACCACTGTCTAATAAATTATCGAAATCCAAATCCCATAAAATTATTGTTTTGTCTTTACTAGCAGAAGCTAACTGTTGTCCATTGGGGCTGAAGGCGATGCTATTGACCGCATCGCGATGACCAGTCAAGGATTTGAGTAGTTGACCACTGTTGACATCCCAAATTTTGATAGTGTTGTCAGCACTAGCAGAAGCTAACTGTTGGCCATTGGGATTATAGGCTACGCTAATGACCTCTCTGCGACTAGACAGGGATTTGAGAAGTTGACTACTACTGACATCCCAGATTTTGATGGTGTTGTCAAGACTAGCAGAAGCTAACTGTCGTCCATTGGGACTGTAAGCAATGCTATTGACATAACTGCTATGGCCAGTAAGGGTTTCGGAGAGTTGACCACTGCTGACATCCCAGATTTTGATGGTGTTGTCAAAACTAGCAGAAGCTAACTGCTGTCCATTGGGACTGTAGGCAATGCTATTGACCGCATCGCGATGACCAGTAAGGGATTTGAGGAGTTTACCATTGCTGACATCCCAAATTTTGATGGTGTTGTCCCAACTAGCAGAAGCTAACTGTTGTCCATTGGGGCTGTAGGCGACGCTACTGACATAATTGCTATGACCAGTAAGGGATTTGAGGAATTTACCATTGCTGACATCCCAGATTTTGATGGTGTTGTCCCAACTAGCAGAAGCTAACTGTTGTCCATTGGGGCTGTAGGCGACGCTACTGACATAATTGCTATGACCAGTAAGGGATTTGAGGAATTTACCATTGCTGACATCCCAGATTTTGATGGTGTTGTCCCAACTAGCAGAAGCTAACTGTTGTCCATTGGGGCTGTAGGCGACGCTACTGACATAATTGCTATGACCAGTAAGGGATTTGAGGAATTTACCATTGCTGACATCCCAGATTTTGATCGTTTTGTCATCACTAGCAGAAGCTAACTGTTGTCCATTGGGGCTGTAGGCAATGCTATTGACCGCATCGCGATGACCAGTCAGAGTCTTAAGGAGTTTACCATTGCTGACATCCCAGATTTTGATCGTTTTGTCATCACTAGCAGAAGCTAACTGTTGTCCATTGGGGCTGTAGGCGACGCTATTACCAGTCAGGGTTTTGAGAAGTTTATCACTGCTGACATCCCAGATTTTGATCGTCTTGTCAAAACTAGCAGAAGCTAATTGTTGTCCATTGGGGCTGTAGGCGACGCTCTTGATCCCATCGCTATGAC
The DNA here is from genome assembly GCF_017114965.1 of Nostoc sp. JL31. Taxonomy (NCBI): domain Bacteria; kingdom Bacillati; phylum Cyanobacteriota; class Cyanophyceae; order Nostocales; family Nostocaceae; genus Nostoc; species Nostoc sp. JL31. The sequence continues at coordinate 50,486 of NZ_JABXKO010000042.1, read as the reverse complement.
CAGTCAGGGTTTTGAGGGGTTTATCACTGCTGACATCCCAGATTTTGATCGTTTTGTCACCACTAGCAGAAGCTAACTGTTGTCCATTGGGGCTGTAGGCAACGCTATTGACCCCACTGCTATGACCAGTCAGGGTTTTGAGAAGTTTACCACTGCTGACATCCCAGATTTTGATCGTCTTGTCAAAACTAGCAGAAGCTAACTGTTGTCCATTGGGGCTGTAGGCGATGCTTATGACCCCACTGCTATGACCAGTTAGGGATTTGAGGAGTTTACCACTGCTGACATCCCAGATTTTGATCGTCTTGTCAAAACTAGCAGAAGCTAACTGTTGTCCATTGGGGCTGTAGGCGATGCTTATGACCCCACTGCTATGACCAGTTAGGGATTTGAGGAGTTTACCACTGCTGACATCCCAGATTTTGATCGTCTTGTCAAAACTAGCAGAAGCTAACTGTTGTCTATTGGGGCTGTAGGCGACGCTACTGACCGCATCGCGATGACCAGTCAGAGATTTGAGGAGTTGACCACTGCTGACATCCCAGATTTTGATCGTCTTGTCACTACTAGCAGAAGCTAAGTGTTGTCCATCGGGGCTGTAGGCGACACTATTGACCCCATCGCTATGACCTTCTAAAGTATTCACCTCGATCGCACGATTTTCTTTTGGCTCATTTGGCTTTAAGTAAACCGCCTGCTGTAAAGTTGCCACGGTTTGCATTCGGGTATCGCTTCTATGCTGTGCCCAAATTGTATGCTTGAGTTTGTTACTTGCCCTCAAAGCTGTTATTAAAGCATCTGGATGTTGTCCAGAGGCAAAAAAGGCTTCAGAAGAATTATTGATGGCGTTAATTAGATGAACATTTGCCTCTACTGCCCACTGGAATGTTACCACTGCCAATCCAGCAAATCCTAAACCTGCGGCCACGGAACTAAAAAGGGCACGTTTGAGAAAGTTATTCAGTTTTGCTTCACTCAGTTTTCTTTGTTCTCGTTCCTTTTCCAGTTCCGCCATCACCTGCTTTAATTTCGGTTCCTGTTGCTGGCGGATAAAAGTGGCGATGTAGTCATGTACCAGTTGATAACGGTCGGCGGGGTTTTCTGGTAACAAAACCACTAAGCCGGATTGGACAAAAATTTCTAACACTAAATCTAATTTACTGATTTCAGAAGCTTGTTTCTCCCTAGCTTTTGATCCCCCCGCCTGCGGCGATCGCTTTAAAAAAGGAATAGAAAGAATAAAGCCCTGTTTTTTAAGCGGGGTTGGGGGAATCTCCGAAAAGTACGGGAGCAAATCGCGTTCCAACTGGGCGCGAGTCTTCAGAGGGCGAGTTCCTTTTTCATCGGTCAGCAAATACAACAAGAATTCTGCTGCTTGCTGATTTTCTTCACCGCAATCATTAACAACTTCATGCAAATAACGCTTAACCAATTCGTCCTTAGTACCGCGTTGCCGATATTCTGCCAGAGTTGTAATATTCTCCGTTTGCAGTTGCGCCCCCACAACCTGCAACTCAATGGGACGAACTTCACCCAATTCTCCGGCTAAATCTTGTACCAGTTGTTCAACTAAAGCAGGTTCTAAATGAAAACTAGTATTTTCAGTTAAACGCTGAATAATTGACTTCGCATCAGCAGGTGAGAAGTTCCCCAACTTGTAAAGCACATTATTACTGAGAATGTCATTGCCAATAATCTTGAGACTGGACAAATCATTGCACTCTAGCAAGTAATGAATGTAATCCACCCGCAGCGATAAGATAACTTTCACCGATAGAACATTCAAACACTCTCCCAGAAACTCAAAGAATTGCTTCCTTTGTGCAGGTTCGGTGTAAACAAAGAAAAATTCCTCAAATTGATCAAAAATTAGCACTGTGCGGAGGTTGCACTGTTCGTTTTTGCGGAGTTGGGAGAGAAGGGAGTGGGGATTTTGAGTATTGGAAGTCGAAGTTCCGAGTTTAGAGGTAGAAGTTCCGAGTTCAAAGGTCGAAGTTTCGAGTTTAGAGGTAGAAGTTCCGAGTTCAAAGGTCGAAGTTTCGAGTTCAAAGGTCCAAGTTCTAAGTTCAGAGGTAGAAGTTCTAAGTTCGGAGGTAAAAGTGCCGAGTTCAGAGGCTGAAGTTCCGAGTTCAGAAGTTGAAAGTTGAGGTTCTAACTCTCCCCATTCTCCAGTTCCTGCCAAAAGCCTCCCCAACTCTTCCACCCAGTTGGTGTAAACGCGCATTACCACTGGCAAATAATCTTGAGTACCTATGGTTTTATTCTTTAAAGCAGGTATCAGTCCTGCATTCACCAGGGAACTTTTGCCTACACCCGATTGCCCATGAATTACTATCAACTTATAATCAGGGCGACCCATGCGTTCAATTAAACGTTCTACATCCAAGAGGCGACCAGATGCAGCAATTTCTGGGGCAATATTTCCTTGGGGAGAGTTTGAGCGCAATGTCTCTACAAATGCCTGTTTTGTAGCTTCTAACTTACCCGCACCAATAAAAGCCCGCAAGCCAAATTGCTGTTCAATTGAACGCCGTTGCTGTTTGATTTTGTATGCTTTGAGATATTCTTTCTGCTCAAAGTAAAGCTGCTGTAAAAACCTGAGAATATTCAAGAAAAGCCTGATATCTTCTAGGGGATTACTCACATCCCTAGCAGTTTCTAAGCTGAGAGTTGCCTGTTGAATTTGACCTAGTTGATATTGAGAACGACCTAAAATAAACTGATATAAGCTTAAATCTTTTGATTTTAAATCTCTTTCTTGAATCTCAGATAAAATCCCTGATGTATTTGGTGATTCCAGATTTGGAATTGTAGAAAAAACCTTTAAGGCTTGCTGAACAAGCTGATTTGCTTTGACCCAGTTTTTTTGAGCAAAAGCTACCTCGGCTAAAAAACCATAATCCTTGGCTAATTCTCTTGGCTGGTTGTTATTTTGATGGATTACTAAAGCTTGTTCGGAAAGACTCTGCAAGGTTTCCCACTTTTGCAAGTCTCGCAAGATATTACCGAATTTAACTACTGAAGTAGCAATTAAATCTGGACTTCTCAATCTGCTAATAAAATTTATATACTCTTGGACATAATGCCAAGTTGCTTGCCAATCTGGATGATTGATATCTTGATGTTTAAAAGCTTTTAAATAATAACAAAAGCCAATCTCACTGAGGATTTTTGCCTGTCGTTGTAAATTATGACTTTGCTGCCAGAGATGATCGGCTTTGTGATAATGCTCTAACGCCGAATCTTTTTGATTATTTATCTGTTTGATAAAACCTAACAAAGATTCTAAATTAGCTTGAATTTCTAAATTATAAAAATCTGGCTTTTTGAGTAAATATCTTTGCGCCGCTTCTAACTCATTTTCCAATTTGATATATACATCAGCACTAAATTTTAAGTTATCACTAAACAATCGATTAGCAGTTTGGATGATAAAATCTACTAATTCCTGTGTTGATATGGCAAAATTCCTTGTAGTTGCCCAACTTTCCAAATCTGGCGCCAGCTGTATTAGGTGCTTGTAGATTTCATCGTCAATCCACAACACTAGGGGAAAAGCAAAATTCTTGCGAAACTCTTCCCGCACCTGATTTGCAGAAGTTAACATCACAGGCAAATTCTGCACTGATTCCAAACCCACAACCATCACACAGGCTGGTGTTTCTGCGCCGAATTCTTCCTGAATGGCAGTATAAAGAGTCCTGTTCGATTGCTGCACCGTCAAGACACGAATTTCAACTTGACAAATTTCTTGCAGTCTGGAGATTAAGCGATCGCGCAAGCTAGCATAATTACACCGTGCCAAAATCAGCTTAAACTGTCCCACGGAGGATTCAATCGCCCAAGCTAATTGTTTCAGGGAGCGCTCGCTGTTTACATGGTTATCTTCTAATGGTTGCTGTGGACTCATAAACTTAGGGGCTTCCAAGAAAAAATTATCCAAATAAACGTAGACGCGGAGAGGCTTGCCGCAGGCTACCACAGAGACACAGAGAACACAGAGAGAGGAGAAATAGAGAGGGTTTTTGCGTTACTTTGGGGACATTTTTTTATTTGGAAGTCCCTTATGTGTTGAGTTCGTAGTAAGTACTTTAGTGCTTTCAAAGATATGGAATAATAAGCACTTTAGTGCTTACTACAAACCTAATTCCCTGGCTTCCGCTAAAACCGGATTAACATCAAACCAAGACTCACCACCATCCCGATATTCAAACACAAACCGACTGCGGATCAGTTTTTGATATCCGTGGTCATCACTCACCTTTTTCTTTTCCTTGACGTGACGTAACAATTGCCACTCATCCTCAGAAATCGGTAACATGATTTCATTCCGCCGCGAACGAATAACTTGCTCTAAGGTTTCACGAGTTAGGGGAAGACTCATCTCTTCCATAATCCAGGTATTTAGCAACCTCAGCACGTCCCGCACATGACCACCGCTAATTTGGCATAAACGCTCTAAGCTAGTAGCACTATCAAAAATCTCAGTAACTTTAGTTAAACGCTCTTCTGGTGTCATATCAGGAAAAGCTCTAGCTAGTACCATCTGCTGCATGAGTGACATTCCCTGTGTATGAACACTGCCATCAGCCCACTGCACAGGTACCATTGGTAACACCTTGGGGTCTTCCGGAAAACGCTGAGTCAGCATTCCATAATCATTGGAAAACTTCAACGACAAAGGCATGGTATAGATGAGATGACAATTCAGCTTCGTCAAAAACTCACCCTGGTCGACAAATAAATATTCTTGCTGTGGACGACCCCAAGGTTTGGCACGATTATCTATGCGGTCAAGATTATCGACAATTACCACCAGACCATTTTTACCCTGCTGTTTGAGTTTAGCGATCGCAGGTTCCAATAATTCTTGATTAATCGCTTCCAGCAGTTTAGTTTTTTGCGGTGCTAAATACTGATTGAGTTTTTCTCGCAGCGCTGGGTCGTTTTTCATCTTCGCGGTGATCTCACCAATACCCACAGACAGAGAAAACTTATCTTTATCTGCGGATAAACCGACATCACCAAGCACCGGAAGCTTAACTTTTCCCGCCGTCACCTCGGAGTTTAAGACCTTCCAAGCACCTTGCAGCAACTCATTAAACTTGTTAGGTGACTCCAGAGTAATTTTATCCAGACTTTGACTCACACGACGAGCGATCGCTAGCAACACATCAGCAATATCAACATCAGTCATTTCCAAGTCATCACTCGACTCAAAATAGACAACGTGGAAGCCTAACTTTTCCAGTTCAGCCTGTAAGCGCAATAGTTCTGTCGATTTACCACAACCAATATGCCCAGTAAATAACGTGCAAGTGGGTTCATTCGGCTTAAAAAAAGTAATCTTCTGCTTCAGCTTGCCAAGAATATCACCACCTCGTACCGAGGAAAAATCTATATAATACTTGCCATCAGAGCTATTGTTGACAAACAGAGTTCTGCTGGGATCGCTAGCCTGATAAAATTCCCGTAAATCTATGGACATAACCTGGTAGTGCAATAATCTGGTATTGTCTTAACATATCCATGTGGAAAAGGATAAAATTATTTACATCTTTGCATCTCAATATTTCGGAGAATTTTCGCTTTTACCTCTGTGCCCTCTGCGTCTCTGCGGTTCATTAAAGAAGAATAAAACCACAGAGGCGCAGAGAAGCCAGTGCGTTGCGGGGGTTCCCCCCGTTGTAGCAACTGGCGCGACACAGAGAAATAAGAGTGCAAAGGTGTAAGTAATATTAAGCGAACTGCAAAAATCGAGACTTTTTTTTGATACTATTTAAGACCGGACTCTTTAAATATTGATTGACGTATGAGCAAAGGTACCCTGTTTGATAAAGTTTGGGACTTACACACCGTTGGTACACTTCCCTCAGGGCTGACGCAACTATTTATCGGGCTTCATCTAATTCATGAAGTCACCAGTCCCCAGGCTTTTGCTATGTTACGCGAGAGAGGTCTAAAAGTCCTGTTTCCAGAGCGTACAGTCGCCACAGTCGATCATATTGTGCCCACAGAAAATCAGGCGCGTCCCTTTGCCGATAGCTTGGCAGAAGAAATGATTCAGGCGCTCGAAAATAACTGTCAAGAAAATAACATAACTTTTTACAACATCGGTTCTGGTAGCCAGGGTATAGTTCACGTCATCGCTCCCGAACTCGGACTGACTCAGCCAGGAATGACGATCGCTTGTGGAGATAGTCACACTTCTAGTCATGGGGCATTTGGTGCGATCGCATTTGGTATTGGAACTAGTCAAGTTCGGGATGTTCTCGCTTCCCAAACTCTTGCCCTCTCCAAACTGAAAGTCCGCAAAATAGAAGTTAACGGCACTCTCAACCCAGGAGTTTACGCCAAAGATGTCATCTTGCATATCATCCGCACCCTTGGCGTGAAAGGTGGTGTGGGTTATGGCTACGAATTTGCAGGTACGACATTTGAGCAAATGAATATGGAAGAGAGGATGACTGTCTGCAACATGGCGATCGAAGGTGGTGCTAGATGCGGCTACGTCAATCCCGATCAAGTCACCTACGATTACCTCAAAGGCAGAGATTTTGCACCCAAAGATGCAGATTGGGATAAAGCAGTGGCTTGGTGGGAATCCATCAAGAGCGATGCTGATGCCCAGTACGATGATGTGGTCGTATTCGACGCTGCGGAAATTTCCCCTACCGTCACCTGGGGGATTACTCCCGGTCAAGGTATCGGCGTCAACCAGTCAGTACCTCAACCAGAAGAACTGCTAGAAGAAGACCGATTCATTGCCGAAGAAGCTTACCGCTACATGGATTTATATCCTGGTCAACCGATCAAGGGCACTAAAATAGATGTCTGCTTTATTGGTAGTTGCACTAACGGCAGAATTACTGATTTGCGAGAAGCGGCAAAAATCGCCAAAGGTCGCCACGTTGCCGAGGGAATCAAAGCCTTCGTTGTCCCCGGTTCCGAACGGGTGAAGGAAGAGGCGGAAGCTGAGGGACTGGATAAAATCTTTCAAGAAGCCGGATTTGAATGGCGGGAACCAGGATGTTCCATGTGTCTGGCCATGAACCCCGACAAGCTGCAAGGAAGACAAATCAGCGCCTCTTCCTCCAACCGCAACTTTAAAGGCAGACAAGGTTCCTCTTCCGGTCGGACATTGTTAATGAGTCCGGCGATGGTTGCCACAGCTGCGATTAAAGGCCAAGTCTCTGATGTGCGCGAGTTACTGTAATTTTTTTGTCATTTGTCATTTGTCATTTGTCATTGGTCATTTGTAGAAATTAACAGGCTGTCATTGAAATGATAGGTAAATAAAGTTTATGGTGAGTGAAGTTAAAACAGTTTCAGGGCGCGGTATCCCTTTAGTGGGTAATGATATAGATACCGATCGCATCATTCCCGCGCGATATTTGAAAGCCGTTACCTTTGATGGCTTAGGCGAAGGCGCATTTATCGATGACCGGACAGCACTTAAAGGTGAACATGCCTTTGACCAACCCCAGTACAAAGGCGCGAATATTTTAATAGTCAACCGTAACTTTGGCTGTGGTTCATCACGGGAACACGCACCCCAAGCGATCGCAAAATGGGGAATCCAAGCTTTAATCGGTGAAAGCTTCGCGGAAATCTTTTTCGGTAACTGTGTGGCAATGGGCATACCTTGTCTGACAGCCGATGCTGTTACAGTTAAACAACTGCAAGATTTAGTTGCTGCCAATCCTCAAGCCGCCGTAACAGTAAATCTGGAAACCTTGCAAGTGCAAATTGGTGATTACACCGCCCCAGTTGCGATCGGTGAAGGGACAAGAAGCACATTTATTTCTGGAACTTGGGATGCTTGCGGTCAGTTAGTAGCTAACGCTGACCAAGTTCGGGCAACAGCTACAAAATTACCCTACGTCGGTTGGGGGAATTTAGCCGCGAGTTAGTATTTTCTCATTCCCTGCCTGTCAGCCAGGGAATGATGTCAACTGCGGTAAATTACTTGTGATTCCTGCGTGGTCTCTAAATACTGTTCGGTCAAGGCAAGAGACGCGATGAATCGCCGTCTCCACAATAATCAGTCTTTCGTCTTGGCGGTGATTTATCGCATCTTTGCGATCTAGAATTTTCATCAAAAAACCTTAACCAAATCGTATTGCGTGGCCTCTCCCCTAGTAGGCTTACGGTGTATACACAAGTCATCTAGATTACCCAAAAGTCCTTCTAAACCCAATACGGTTCGCTTAAAGGGAAAAGGGAAAAAGGAAAAAGGTGAATTCAAACCTTTACCCCTTACCCTTTTGACCAAGAAGGAACGCTGTTAAGACTCTCTGCATAATGGTTTCGAGGCTAAGTAACTTGAGGAATATTTTAGTTGGAAGAGCGATCGCTCTGCCTTTTTCTAACTCTCGGTTGATGAATTTTTTGATGAGTTAGAAAAAATAGCAGTAGATAAAGATATTTTAAGTGTTTAAGAAAAAGAATACCCTTGAGTTAGCTTTATTCAAGCTCTCGGTCAAATCGGCTAGCCGAGAGTTATGTGTAACATAAATCACTACTAAGCTATAGGGAAGTTAAAAATGGTTGCATCTACTCTAAAACCAACACAGATATTTGGACGCATACTATCCGCATCGCTCATGAGTTTGATGTCCTTAGAGGTTATTACCACCGCAGCGATCGGCCAACCGCCCCCTGCGTCTGTTGAAACTAAACTGAAAGTGCCTAGTACAATGACCTCTTGGCCCTTTAATGCTAACCGTTACTTGAAAGTCCCACCCAATTTCTCCGTCTCTGTTTATGCTCGCATTAGCAAAGCTCGCTTTATGGCAGTTGCTCCCAATGGGGATCTTCTAGTATCACAGCCCAGTTCGGGTAAAGTGTTAATTGTCCGCTCAAATGGCAGCAAAGACCCAATTATTTCTGACTTCGTGACGGGTCTACGCAAACCACACGACATTGTGTTTCATAAGATTGATAACACCACATACATTTATATCTCTGAGAGTCATCAAATTAACCGCTTCATCTACAACTCTGGAGATTTAATCGCAAAAAATCGTCAAATCATTGTAGTTGGCTTACCAGACAGCAGCATACAGGAACTCAAAGGCGCTTATGGTCACGAACTGAAGAATATCGCACTTGATGCCAACCACAAACTGTACGTGTCCATCGCCTCTACATGCAATGCCTGTAAGGAAGATACTCTCAGCACTCCAAAGCGTGGTGCAATTTACCAGTACAACGCTAATGGAACCAATCAGCGACTTTTTGCCCAAGGCTTACGTAATGCCGAAGGGTTAGCATTCTTACCTGGCACAAATGATCTTTGGGTAGTCGTTAATAATCGAGATAACATTGCCTATCCCTTCAACGATAGCAGTGGCAATTACGGTAAAATTATCCCCTCCTACGTAGACAACCACCCGCCAGAGGAGTTTACCAAAGTCCGAGATGGCGGTAACTACGGTTGGCCATTCTGCAACCCCAATCCTGACACGTCAAACGGCCTCAACAATATGCCATTTGACCGCGACTATCAGTTCAATGCTAATGGAAGTGTTAATTGCAATGCAATGGACAGGATTAGCAAAGGTATCCAAGCCCATTCAGCTCCCTTGGGACTAACATTTTTACAAAATACCAATTTTCCCAGCCTATACTCAAATGGAGTAGTGACAGGGCTGCATGGTTCATGGAATCGGCAGAAGAAAACGGGCTACAAAATAGCTTACTTTCCCTGGAACAGTACGACAAAGACCCCAGAGCCGGAGATAGATTTAGTCACAGGTTGGGTAGTTCCAGCAACCCAAGAAACCTGGGGGCGACCTGTGGATATGGTAGTAGACCAGCAAGGTAATTTGTTAATTTCGGATGACTTCAGCGGGACTATCTATAAGCTTTCCTACACGCCGTCACAACAGGTTAAGGTCTACAGAGACCCTAACTTTGGCGGAATTTCCCAGTCTTTTCCTACGACTCCAGGAGTATACAAATCCAACCAAGGTGACTTAAATATTGTTGGTAATGACACTATTAGTTCATTCAGTGTACCACCGGGTACACGGATACGTGTGTGCCAACATATAAATGGTGATGGTTTATGCCGTGAATATACTGCTGGTGATTATAAATCCCTTGGAAATGACCTTGATAATATCATCTCGTTTATAGAGGTCAAGTAGCACCACTCAGCGAATTTTAGATGTTAAATTTTGGATTGAATACTTTAAAAGTGTTCTACTGAACGCTGATGCCGTACCCCTCCGGGGAAGCAAGCTACGCGTAGCGTTCCGCAGGAAAGTCCAAAATTTAAAAAGGTCTGATATCAAGTCCGGTTAATCACTTATGATTATCGCATCTGTACAAAAATCGGAAACGCTTCTTTCCTCCTGCTCTCTGCCTCTTGCCCCGGCGGTCTAAATGATAAGTCTTTAGCCAGACACAATATGAGACGATATCGGGAAAGTCAACTAGAAACTGTGATGTCTACGACGGGCTGCGCCAACACAATTTTCCCCACGACACGCCCAGTTTCGCTATAACCATGAGCCGCCGCTAGTTCTTGTAAGGGATATGTGCGATCGATCACCACACGAATTTTACCCGCTTCAATCAATTCTTTCAGATAAATCAAATCTTGAGTGTTGGGTTTTTGCAAAATAAATTTCGCTTTTTGACCCGGAAGAAACGCTGTTAAGACGCTCTCTAAGAAGACTTCGGGGCTGGGTAGTGTGGTGATATAAATTCCATTGGGTTTGAGGACTCTTTTAGTTTGAGAGAGCGATCGCTTACCCACTGCATCAAAGATAATGTCATACTGCGCTATATCTTCGGCAAAATCTTGCTGCGTATAATCAATCACCCGGTCTGCTCCTAGAGATTTCACCAAATCCAAATTTTTGGTACTGCTAACTCCCGTCACCACTGCCCCTAAAGCCTTAGCAATTTGGACTGCAAAACTGCCCACGCCTCCCGCAGCCCCATTAATCAACACAGCTTGTCCTGTTTGAATATTTCCCTGATCGCGTAGCGCTTGCAGAGCCGTGAGCGCTGCTAACGGTACAGCCGCAGCTTCTTCATAAGATAAGTTCGTTGGTTTAAGCGCCACCAAGTTTTCTGGAACAGCTGCAAATTCGGCATAACCTCCTCCAGGGAAGCTAGTACTGCCATAGATAGCATCTCCTGGTTTAAAGCGCGTGACACCAGAGCCAACCTCTACGACATCTCCCGCCACATCCAACCCCAGAATCTTCGGAAATTTGCTGCCGGCAATCAAACTCAACATCCCTTGGCGAATTTTCCAATCAATGGGATTAACGCTACTAGCACGAACTTTCACAAGTAACTGCGTTGGCTCGATTTTCGGTTGCTCTACGTCTTCATACTGCAACACCTCAGTCGCGCCATATCGACGGATAACGACTGCTTTCATGACATTCCTCCTCTACCCTATTTTGCTGAATGAACTCAGACAGCCTGTTTTTCCTGATAAATCTAGTGTAGCGATTTCCTAAAATAGAAATATCAGTCTAAAACTACACCTGTATGCCAGCTAGAGACCTTTATCACAACAATGTTAAAAATGCTTTGATTAAAGATAAATGGATAATTACTCATGACCCACTGACTCTTAAGTTTGGTAAAAAAGATTTGTATGTTGATTTAGGTGCTAGACAACTGTTAGCGGCGGAAAAAGCAGAATCAAAAATTGCAGTTGAGATTAAAAGTTTTACTGGGAGATCGGATGTTGATGATTTAGAAAAAGCATTGGGTCAGTATATTTTATATCAGGATATCTTGATTGAATTGGAGCCAGAGCGAGTACTATATCTTGCAGTCCCTAACAGTGTTTTTGATGATTTATTTGAAGAACCCATCGGCAAACTGTTACTGAGAAATCATCGTTTAAAGCTAATTACCTTTGATCCAAAACAGGAGGTCATTAAACAATGGATTACACCCAATTAGACCACTATCGCCAAGTTATTGAAACTATCCTCAGTGAATATGCTTCACTACCCTATTCTTATGCCAATATTCAATCGGAAGTGGTGTTCGATCGAAGCCGCGATCGCTATTTGTGGATGGATCTAGGTTGGGATGGCGATCGCCGCATTCATGGCTGTCTGGTTCATATTGACTTGATTGATGGCAAAATCTGGATTCAAAGGGATGGCACGGAAGAAGGCATTGCCGCCGATTTAGAACGGGCTGGAATTCCTAAAGAACACATTGTTCTAGGGTTTCGTTCACCGGAGTTAAGACCCTACACTGGCTATGCAGTTGCTTAAGGTGCGTAGGCGCAGCTCGCACTTCTCTACGAGACGCTCCGCGAACGACAAGCTCAGTGACCATCGTAGACATCGCTCTTTAAAAGTTAACACGGAACATTTTCTTTATTCTTCAGTGGTAAATACAACACCTTCATACAGCAATTCAATCGGGCACTCAAATTCAATGCTCGATAAAGTGACGATATCTCCAGCCGTGTAGGGATAGTAAAGCCACATCCTACCCTCACCCCGACAGTAACGCTCAACGGAGATTTGTTCCGAGTCAATCAAGATATACTCTTGCAAACTAGGAATTCTCAGGTAATAAGTAAATTTTTCACCCCGATCTTTCGCGCTTGTACCTGGGGAAAGAACTTCGGCAATTAGCTTGGGATGTTGAATAAACTTGCGAGCATTCAGGTCTTCAGGGTCGCAACTGACAATAACATCAGGATAATAGTAGCGACTCTGGGCAGTGAGTTGCATTTTCACATCTGACACATTCACTCGACAACCTTTAGAACGCAAATGAGGGGTAAGCCAGTGTACAAGTTAAGTGCAATGTCGTTATGGGGAATTGTACCGCCTGTCATGGCAAATACTTCGCCATTAGCATATTCGTAGCGAAGGTCTTGCTGAGGTTCCCATTCCAGATATTCCTCAACGGTCATTTTTAGCGGCTGTTGGGGGATGGTTATCATAACTCAGATTTTTTCACGCTTGGTTTGATTGTAGCTAAATGACACTCTAACTTTTCACGATATCGTGAAAAGTCAGACTTCTATTTCTCTCTCGTTCTCGGCTACGGTGAACACACAAGTGCTTTCGTTCAGAACACAAGTGCTTTCGTTCAAAACACAAGTGCTTTCGTTCAGAACACAAGTCTTTTCGTTCAGAACACAAGTCTTTTCGTTCAGAACACAAGTCTTTTTTGAGCCAATGAGTGAATGAAACAGCTTTGCTTTTCAACAGGGGTTGGGGGGATCAAAAGGCTGTGGGGCAAATAGTTCTTAATAGTTATTTTTGGTTTCATGGCTGTTTGCATGGAGGTATTGTTTGCATTTTATGCTTGGTGGATTAATCAATTTACCAATCGTCTAATATCAGATTTGCATCTTCGCTAATTAGCTCTTCAGGGGATTGAGATGCCGACTCTATAATCATCTTCGCTTCAGGAGTTCGGATTTCTGCTAATGCCAGGAGAGACTTTCTTGGCACATTGAGCCATGTGTCATAATACCATCGGTATGTTAATGCCTTGGATAATGCAGGAATTGCTCTTTCATCGCGCAATACATCCAAAAGTTCAATAACTGATTAATGAAGACCATTATTGCTCTCATCATTGAGGATGTGACAAAGTATAGGTGTGTAATCCTTTGATAGGTTACGCCATGCTGCCATCATGACAAACGAAGCCCCAGGATAATCTGGATTTGAAGCATAATTTTCCAACTCCTGAATCACTTCGCTAACTGAAGGAGGTGATGCATCAAATTCCTTTTTCATTTCATCAGCAATTCTGTCAGTTTCTCTATAATTAGGAGAATCCTTGAATAATTTCAGATATTTTTCAACTGTGTTCCTTAGCATCTTATAGCCTCTTAATATTATTAATATTTTCGTTAAAAAAAGCAACTCCATTAGGGCTAAACCGAATGGCACGCTTGAAAAGCTCTAAGCTATATGGGATAAGCGCTACAGATTTTAAAGTGATTATTGAGTGAAGGTCTTGGTATAAGACAGGCGATTGTGCTTGATGCAATCCTTCGTAGCTTGCTGCCGTAGACATCGCTAAAAGCGTTGAGTGGGGGTTTTGCTCTTGGCGTAACCGCCCGCCAGAGGCGATCGCAACCATCATTTAAATAATTTTATTCCCCAATTTTTAGCTGCTGCTTCTAAAAAACGTCTTCAAATTTATTGCATTTTACTTCAAGTTATTGTTCACAAGGCTGTTCCTGACCGTCGTGCTAGAAACGACCGACGAGTTCGTAAACGTCGCTCGAAAGCCTGCCCCCTAATGACCACTCGGCATGAATTACGAAATATGAAAGCAAACTGCTTAACCCACAAGTGTTTCAGCTAGAGCATCGGGAAGGGGGTGAGGTTTTTTGTTAAGGTTTGTAGTGAGCAATTCAGAAAATTCATTGCGATCGCTCAATCATGTTAGATTATAGTTTGTTGTTTCTCTCAAACACAAAACCTGAGAGTCTCCTACCCATCTCCTCATTGTGGGAATGAAAAAAAAGGGGTTAAAAGTTAAGTTTTTTGAAAATTATGTGCAGCAACACGTCTATTCCCACTAACTCATAAGGCTTACCAGATAAGGCTTAAAGACATAATTGAACATCATTGTCAAAGAAAAATTAAAAGAATATGAAGTGCATTTTTACCCTCAAAAAAATGATATGTTAGATACAGAATTGAATTTCGCATGTTTCTGGAGTAAAACAATATAGATTACTCCAGTTTTTCACCCTCAAACCCTTGGCATTTATTGCTTTTGACGCAAATTGAGGGCAATCTGAGTACACATTTAAATAACCAAAATCCAAGTTGCAATTAGATTAAATTCTTTGCTGGGATTGGGTTGTGGCTGAGTACAAAGAAATCCTGAACCCCCATCTATAAACACTAGAACCCCAACCAAAAAAGACTAGAACCCCTACCTGAAAAAAACTTTTTTAATTCTTGTAATGCTTGAAGAATTAGGGTTTTTGCTATTTGAGTACAAATGTAATAAATCCAATAAATTCTATCCTAGAGAGACGCAACATCTGGCTGGGAGACGGCTGCTATAAATCTTATATCGCCAATCACCTAACGCTCTGAAACAAAACAAAGCGAAGGGTGAGTGGAGGGATGACATAGCACCATGCCTGAAGTGAAGAGAAGTCGCGGCTGTAAGCACAAATTCTACCCAAGAACCGAACGTTGACACACACCAGCCGAACATCAGATATCTATCGCCTGCCTGACTTGAAAACAAGTCGCCCTCACCCAAGGGTTTGCAGGCAGTGTGGAAGACGCGACTTCAATTCTGGGCATGAAAGAGTAGCAACGGCATCTCCCACAGTGGCAGCCAAGTCCACCGACCTTTTGCGAAACTAAATGACATCACCGTCTACACGACTCCTCAACTCCAACGCTACGGAATCGCCAACCCAAGCAAAATCAGGTGGTTGCGGCTGCGACAGCCCGAGTAGCGCCACCGTGGAAAGGGACGAAAAGCTCGAAGAACGTATTGCGAAACATCCCTGCTACAGCGAAGACGCTCATCACCACTACGCCCGGATGCACGTTGCAGTTGCTCCAGCTTGCAACATCCAATGCAACTATTGCAACCGCAAATATGACTGCGCTAACGAAAGCCGTCCTGGAGTAGTTAGCGAATTGCTAACACCAGAACAAGCAGCACACAAAGCTTTGGTCATTGGCGGCAAGATTCCCCAAATGACAGTTGTGGGAATTGCCGGCCCTGGCGACCCTCTGGCGAACCCAGATAAGACTTTCCGCACATTTGAGTTGATTGCAGAACAAGCGCCAGACATCAAGCTGTGTTTATCAACCAATGGTTTAATGCTGCCCGACTACATCGATCGCATTAAACAATTAAATATAGATCACGTTACGATCACCATTAACATGGTAGATCCAGAGATCGGTGCTAAGATTTATCCTTGGGTTCACTACAGACGCAAGCGTTATAGAGGTCTTGAAGGTGCGAAAATCCTCCACGAAAGACAGATGGAAGGATTGCAAGCCCTGAAAGATGCTGACATCTTGTGCAAAGTTAACTCAGTGATGATTCCCGGAATTAATGACCATCACTTAGTCGAAGTGAATCGAGTCATTCGTGAGAAAGGTGCATTCTTGCATAACATCATGCCATTGATTTCTGCACCAGAACATGGCACACACTTCGGTTTAACCGGTCAACGCGGCCCCACACCCAAAGAACTCAAAGAAGTTCAAGACAACTGCTCTGGTAACATGAAAATGATGCGTCACTGTCGCCAGTGTCGTGCCGATGCAGTCGGATTGTTAGGAGAAGACCGCAGCCAAGAATTTTCTAAAGAGAAATTCTTGGAAATGGCTCCCGAATATGACATGGAACAACGCGCTACTGTTCACGAAGGAATTGAGAAGTTTAAAGAAGAACTTAAAGTAGCCAAAGATAAGGCGCTAGCTGGCAAGAAAATTGCCAACAGTCCGAAAGTTTTAGTTGCAGTAGCAACCAAAGGCGGCGGATTAGTCAACCAACACTTCGGTCATGCGAAAGAATTCCAAATTTACGAAGTGGGTGGGGACGAAGTTCGCTTTGTTGGTCATCGCAAAATTGACCAGTACTGCCAAGGTGGATACGGCGAAGAAGCTTCTTTTGAGCATATTATGAAAGCGATCGCAGATTGCAAAGCAGTTTTAGTCTCCAAGATTGGTAACTGTCCTCAAGAAAAATTGCAAGAAGCTGGAATCAAGACTATTGAAGCTTACGACGTAATTGAAAAGGTTGCTTTGGAGTTCTACGAGCAATACGTTAAGGAATTAGGGAATAACGAATAGGGCATGGGGCAAGGGGCATAGGGCATGGGACAAGAATTATCCCTAATGCCTTACCCTAAACCCAATCCTCAATGCCCACTTGCCCACTGCCCCATTCCCAAAAAAGGAGAATAAATCATGGCTTACAAAATTCTTACTAGCCAGTGTATTTCCTGCAATCTCTGTCTAACGGTATGTCCCACAAATGCAGTTAAAGTGGTTGATGGACAGCACTGGATTGACTCTGAACTTTGTACAAACTGTGTTGGTAGCATTCATACCGTGCCTCAGTGTAAAGCTGGTTGTCCCACCTGCGACGGTTGCATTAAGCAGCCTAGCGATTACTGGGAAGGCTGGTTTGCTAATTACAACCGTGTAGTCGCTAAATTAACAAATAAACAAGATTACTGGGAACGTTGGTTTAACTGCTATTCCCAGAAATACTCGGAACAGTTGCAAAAGCGCCAACCCCAAAAAATGGCAACAGAAGCTTAAATAATTCGTAATTCTTAATTGAAGACAACAATGCAAAATAACTGCATCTATCTCGATAATAATGCCACCACTAAGGTAGACCCAGAAGTTATAGAGGTAATGCTACCTTACCTGACGGATTATTACGGCAATCCCTCCAGTATGCATACCTTTGGTGGGCAAGTTGGTAAAGCAGTGAGAACAGCAAGAGAACAACTTGCAGCTATCCTGGGAGCCGATGAGTCAGAAATTGTCTACACAAGTTGTGGAACTGAGGGAGATAACGCCGCAATTCGAGCCGCACTGTTAGCGCAACCAGAAAAGCGACACATCGTCACTACTCAAGTAGAACATCCAGCAGTACTCAATGTCTGCAAACAATTAGAAACCCAAGGTTATAGTGTTACCTATCTATCAGTAAATAATCAAGGGCAGCTCGATCTAGATGAACTAGAAGCTTCCTTGACGGGTAACACCG
This sequence comes from Nostoc sp. JL31, assembly GCF_017114965.1. Taxonomy (NCBI): domain Bacteria; kingdom Bacillati; phylum Cyanobacteriota; class Cyanophyceae; order Nostocales; family Nostocaceae; genus Nostoc; species Nostoc sp. JL31. The sequence goes on along the minus strand of NZ_JABXKO010000042.1, from coordinate 32,747 downwards.
CCTTGGTGACAATTATGTATGCTAATAACGAAACCGGCACGGTTTTCCCGATTGAGCAAATTGGGTTGCGCGTCAAAGAATCTGGCGCTATCTTCCATGTAGATGCGGTGCAAGCAGTGGGAAAAATCCCCTTAAATATGAAGACTAGCACCATCGATATGTTAACTCTGTCTGGTCATAAGCTGCACGGTCCCAAAGGAATTGGTGCTTTATATATCCGGCGCGGGGTTCGGTTCCGTCCCTTCATTCTTGGGGGACACCAAGAACGCGGACGGAGGGCGGGAACTGAGAATGTTCCAGCAATTATCGCCTTGGGCAAAGCTGCGGAACTAGAACTGTTACACTTAGAAGAAGCGATCGCAAAAGAAAGAAAGCTCCGCGATCGCCTCGAACAAACTTTACTAGCTACAATTCCCGATTGTGTCGTTAACGGTGACGTTACGCAGAGATTGCCAAACACCACAAATATCGGCTTCAAGTATATTGAAGGTGAAGCAATTCTACTGTTATTGAACAAATACGGTATCTGTGCATCATCCGGTTCTGCTTGCACCTCCGGTTCTCTGGAACCTTCCCACGTCCTGCGGGCAATGGGCTTACCCTACACAACTTTGCACGGTTCAATTCGCTTCAGTCTTTGTCGCTACACCACTGAAGCCGAAATCGATCAAGTCATAGAGGTAATGCCCAGTATTGTGGAACGTTTACGCGCCCTCTCACCCTTCAAAAATGATGAAGCAGGTTGGTTGCAAGGACAAGAACAAGCACTAGCGCATCGTTAATTAGGGAATAGGGAATAGAGAATAAGAATTTACTATTCTCTACTTCCTACTCCCCACTCAGCACGGGCTAAACGCCCCGCTACCGCTAACAGCACTCATTACTCAACACTAAATATGTGGGACTACACTGATAAAGTATTAGAACTGTTTTACGATCCCAAGAATCAGGGAGAAATTGAAGAAACGGGCGAAGCTGGAGTTAAGGTTGCAACGGGCGAAATCGGTAGCATTGCTTGCGGCGATGCTCTGAGATTGCACCTGAAAGTGGAAGTAGAATCTGATAAGATTCTAGATGCTCGCTTTCAAACCTTTGGTTGTACTAGTGCGATCGCATCTTCTAGCGCATTAACCGAAATGGTCAAAGGTTTAACCTTAGATGAAGCTTTGAAAGTGTCCAATAAAGACATTGCAGATTACCTGGGTGGTTTACCAGAAGCAAAGATGCATTGCTCTGTTATGGGACAAGAAGCGCTAGAAGCCGCTATCTATAATTATCGTGGCATACCTCTAGCTACCCACGATGATGATGATGAAGGTGCATTAGTTTGCAGTTGCTTTGGCATCAGCGAGTCTAAGATTCGTCGCGTGATTCTAGAAAATCATCTTACGGATGCCGAGCAAGTAACAAATTATGTAAAAGCTGGTGGCGGATGCGGTTCCTGTCTGGCGAACATTGATGATATTATTAGATCAGTTCAACAGGAATACGCCTCACCTGCTCTCAACAATTACGGCGTAAAAGTTGCCACAGAAATTGTTACATCTAAGGAACGAGCGCTAACAAACGTCCAAAAGATTGCTCTAATTCAAAAGGTTCTTGATGAAGAAGTCAGACCCGTACTCATTGCAGACGGGGGAGATGTAGAACTCTATGATGTCGAAGGCGATCGCGTTAAAGTTGTACTGCAAGGTGCTTGCGGTTCCTGTTCTAGTAGTACAGCAACTCTGAAAATTGCGATCGAAGCCAGATTACAAGATCGTGTCAGCAAGAGCCTTGTAGTCGAAGCAGTTTAGGAATTGCTGTAGGACTTAACGTATTCTACAAATACGCTCTAATATGCATTCAGCCAGGAACAGAAAGTAGGATTTGAACCATATAATTGTCTCCACATCAATGCTTCAATCCTACCGACAACCGATAGCTAAATTAGCTATGACGGCTAACAGCATATAGGCAAAAAGATTAAGCGCCTACTTGCAAATTTCATCATCCAACTCGCTTCAAAGGAACAGGATATGAGCACATTGTACGACAACATTGGTGGACAACCAGCTATTGAACAAGTAGTAGATGAACTCCACAAACGCATTGCCGCAGACAGCCTCCTCAATCCGATTTTTGCTGGTACAGACATGGCAAAGCAACGTAATCATCTAGTTGCTTTCTTAGCTCAAATATTTGAAGGGCCAAAGCAATACGGCGGTCGTCCAATGGACAAAACCCACGCTGGAATGAACCTACAGCAACCACACTTCGATGCGATCGCCAAGCATCTCGGTGAAGCAATGGCTGTGCGTGGAGTGTCAGCAGAAGACACCAAAGCTGCACTAGATCGCGTCACAAATATGAAGGGTGCTATTTTGAACAAGTAATAGGACTTATGCATTGATTGTTGACAAATAACAACATCAAGTCCTATTGAATCTTGCAAGCTGAAACACATTATGACGTATTTGTAAATCGCGTAATTTTCTTTGTTCTTTGTCAAAACAAATGACAAAGGACAAAGGACAAAAAATCAAAAGAAAAAAATTTTAACGAGGAAGATCGATGAACTTACTGTCAATAATTTTGGCTGTGGAGCGATCGCCCCCAGCAGGCATTTATGCCAACGCTACCAACGATGCTCTACACGCGCTCACTACTGTCGCTCAACTGGCGTGAACGCAACTGACAAACGCACAGACCCACCAACCAACCAATTGCAGGGAAACACGAACAATGACTGACGAAAACATTAGACAGATAGCTTTCTACGGTAAGGGCGGTATCGGTAAATCTACCACTTCCCAAAACACTTTGGCAGCTATGGCAGAAATGGGTCAACGCATCCTCATCGTCGGTTGCGACCCTAAAGCTGACTCCACCCGTTTGATGCTGCACAGCAAGGCTCAAACAACCGTTCTTCACCTCGCCGCAGAACGTGGTGCAGTAGAAGATATCGAACTCGAAGAAGTAATGTTAACCGGTTTCCGTGACGTTCGTTGCGTAGAATCTGGTGGGCCAGAACCCGGTGTAGGTTGCGCCGGTCGTGGTATCATCACCGCCATCAACTTCTTAGAAGAAAATGGTGCTTACCAAAACCTAGACTTCGTATCTTACGACGTATTAGGTGACGTTGTGTGCGGTGGTTTCGCAATGCCTATCCGTGAAGGCAAGGCACAAGAAATCTACATCGTAACATCAGGTGAAATGATGGCGATGTATGCTGCTAACAACATCGCTCGTGGTGTTCTTAAATATGCACACACAGGTGGCGTGCGTTTGGGTGGTTTGATTTGTAACAGCCGTAACACTGACCGGGAAATCGAACTAATCGAAACCTTGGCAAAACGGTTGAACACCCAAATGATTCACTTCGTACCCCGTGACAACATCGTTCAACACGCAGAATTGCGCCGGATGACAGTTAACGAGTACGCACCAGAAAGCAACCAAGCTAACGAATACCGGACATTGGCTCAAAAAATTATCGACAACAAGAATCTAGCTATTCCTACACCCATCGAAATGGAAGAACTAGAAGAATTGTTGATTGAATTCGGTATCCTCGAAAGCGACGAAAATACCGCAATGCTAGTTGGTAAGAGTGCTGCTGAAGCTCCTGTAGTATAATTCGCTGCTAATAAATAACGCTTTAGCACAAGGAAAAAGGAAGAGTTTCATATCTTCCCTTTTATCCTCTCCTTTGCATCTCCCCCCTAATCTTAGAGGGGACTCCTAGTCCCCCTATGCCCCGATCCTTACGAGTCACAGAGGCTAAATATGACACCTCCAGAAAATCAAAACATCATCGAAGAAAGAAAAGAACTAATTAAAGAAGTTCTAGAAGCTTACCCCGACAAAGCTAAGAAAAAACGGGAAAAGCACTTAGGCGTATACGAAGAAGGTAAGGCCGATTGCGGCGTTAAGTCTAACATCAAATCCCTTCCTGGGGTAATGACCGCTCGTGGTTGTGCTTACGCCGGTTCTAAAGGTGTGGTTTGGGGTCCTATTAAGGACATGATCCATATCAGCCACGGGCCTGTAGGTTGCGGTTACTGGTCTTGGTCTGGTCGTCGTAACTACTACATCGGCACCACAGGTATTGACACCTTTGGTACCATGCACTTCACCTCTGACTTCCAAGAACGAGATATCGTTTTTGGTGGTGACAAGAAACTTACCAAGCTCATCCAAGAACTTGATGTACTTTTCCCACTCAACCGTGGTGTTTCCATTCAATCTGAATGCCCCATCGGTCTAATTGGGGATGACATCGAAGCAGTAGCTCGGAAAACATCGAAAGAAATCGGCAAGCCAGTTGTACCCGTTCGTTGCGAAGGCTTCCGGGGTGTTTCTCAATCTTTGGGACACCACATCGCTAACGACATGGTTCGTGACTGGGTTTTCACCAGAGCAGACCAAGCGAAAAAAGACGGTACACTTCAGTTTGAAGGTACTCCTTATGATGTAGCCATCATTGGTGACTACAACATCGGTGGAGATGCTTGGGCTAGCCGCATCCTGTTAGAAGAAATCGGCTTGCGCGTAGTCGCTCAGTGGTCAGGTGATGGCACCATCAACGAAATGTTGATGACCCCCAATGTGAAGATGAACCTCATCCACTGTTACCGGTCGATGAACTACATCAGCCGTCACATGGAAGAAGCTTATGGTATACCCTGGTTGGAATACAATTTCTTCGGCCCCACCAAGATTGCTGAATCTTTACGGGAAATCGCTTCCAAGTTTGACGAAACAATCCAAGCAAACGCTGAGAAAGTTATCGCCAAGTATCAGCCCACAATGGATGCGGTAATTGCTAAGTACCGCCCCCGTTTGGATGGTAAGACCGTTGCCATCATGGTTGGTGGTCTACGTCCTCGCCACGTTGTCCCAGCTTTCCTAGACTTGGGCATGAAGATGATTGGTACAGGTTATGAGTTCGCTCATAATGACGATTACAAACGTACCACTCACTACATCGAAAACGGCACCATCGTTTATGACGACGTTACCGCTTACGAATTCGAGGAATTTATCAAAGCGCTGAAGCCTGACCTAGTAGCTTCTGGTGTGAAAGAGAAGTACGTCTTCCAAAAGATGGGTCTTCCTTTCCGTCAAATGCACTCTTGGGATTACTCCGAACCTAGCGATCGCTCCTCAACATCATATAATGCAAGGTTTTCTTGCGGCGAGAGAAAAAAGAGCCTATTTCTAGCCTAAATGCAAGTTGCAGGGTTATTTAGGAACAATCTGTTTTGATGCTTTGGATAGTATAACTCTTATGCAGTCTAGTTTTTAGATTTTGCTTGCATTTTGCTCAAAGAATAACTGTAAAATGAAAGACTATTTATAATGACGATTTTTTAGATTAAATGGTGCGATCGGTTAAATTGGACAACACCAGATCAAATTTGCATCCACACTAGGATGTTTTGTTCGTTTGCTCCAGAAAGTGTTAGCCTGCTAAACTAAAGTGATTGGACGCGAAAAAGACGTATAAATAACGTCTGGAGGTTCTCTTGAGTATTATACAAACTGCTACTGAAAAAATGCGATCGCTCCCACCAGATAAGCAACAAGAGGTCTTAGATTTTATTGAGTTTCTGCAAAGTCAGCTAGCAACAAAAAATACAACCATTGAACAAATTGAGCCTATTTCATTTTTGGAAGCAGCTCAACAATTTGCTGGTTGTGTTGATGGTGGCCCCGGTGATTTGGCGACGAACAAACAATATCTTGAAGGTTTAGGAACTGAATGAAGCAGCGAGTCATCCAAGTATGCAAGCTTCTAGAAATGCCCCTGATTTAAAACATTTTCCATTGATGGACTTGTATCGTCAATTAGAGTTTGGATCTTATCGATCATTCTTTGAAACACATCATGGTGGTACTTAGAAGAATCCAAAAAATCCACATATTCCTGCCTATGAAGCTGTCTTTCATTTGGTGTTCGATATTCTTGTCTAATATTAGAAGACATACGCTTACTTTTCCGCACAATCAAAACGTGATCAATTTGAGTTGAAATTATTGAGATTGGTGTCATATCAAGAAATTCACAAATCAGGAAATATAAAGATCCAGGAACAGCTATTTTTAAATCTCTACTTGTTGCCACCGCTTCTTGAAACATCGCCTTATCTAGATTGGTCTTGCATTCCGCGCACACATATCCCAGATGTGACTCAATCAACTTGTAATCTTTAAATTCTGGATCAAAAGATGATTTTAGATATAGCTTTTTGCCAAGTATAAAATCTTGATCCTTAGTTCTAATGCTCGGTTCACCACCTTGACCAAGATTACCAATAGAAGATAAGAAACTCAGTCCAGAAAACGTATTTCTTGGGCCTAGTTCAAAAGAATCATCTATTCCTCTTAAACTACGGTAAACCACTTGTGGTAAGAATTCTTCTAAGATTGTATTATCTAGTTTTAGCTGACCCTTTTGCCTATACAAAAAATTGTCTGAGCTATCAAATATTAGGTCAAGCTCAATAAAACGTTTATATCGGTTAGTAGCTTCAACTAATTTTTCTACTGTATCTGTTTGACCACGCTCAATTGCCTCCAGCTCAGCGATCCACTCATGGTATTTTCTAGTAGCTTCTTCTAACCGTTCTTTATCAGATCCAGGTAGCCGAGGGTTCTTGAGACATGCTGTTAGTTTTGTGTAATGAGGACGAGAGAGTTCAGGCATAGCTTGGATCTATTTGGAAGGTGTAGGATTTGCTACTGGGACAGACTGATACGGTTGATAGATATGGTATTTCTTATCTAATGTAATAGTTTTTCCAATGTCCTGAGCTTTTTCAATTGCATCTTCTAAATATTTAATGTTTTTTGAAGAAACCAAAGTAAGACCATTATTCAGTACCTCAAATGCTATTTCTCTTGCAATTTGTTCAGTTATTTCCCTATGACATTTATATTTTAAGTTGCGAAAATTAATTATTTCTTCTCTAATAATTTTCCCAAATTTATTTTTAAATTTTCTATTTTGTCTCAAAACTTTTTGAAAAAGACCCGATTTTACAGCAAGGTTTTCAATAATATCAGCGTTGTAAAAAGGCACTTCAAGAACATTTGATTCGTGTCCTACAACAAATATGATTCGAGCATCATATTTAGTCACTCTTGAAAGCTCTCTTAGAATATCAGCCATATCTAGGCAGTATTGCACTACTGTATAGAAGCGATTTCCTCTATTAGCTCTGTTAGACCCAATTTCCGATTTTGCTATCTTTAATAAATCCCATCCTAAAATCTCAGCAGATTTCCGGTAGTTCTGATGATAGTTAAATACATTTATGTAAGGTGGAGATGTCACAACAAAATCTATCTGATTGTCTTTAAGAGGGAGACAACGAGCATCAGATAAACCAACTCTTATTTGTCTTTCTGAATAAGGGAACTTTTCAATTACGTTGATTAAATCAGTGAGCTTAGTTTGGATAAAATCATTAGTAATACTATTGTTTGCAATGTCAATAAGAATCACTAAAGCATCAAATATTTTTATTGATTCTTCATCTAATTCACTTTTGATGTCTCTGACAATCTCTGCTAAATCTGGACTACTATTTTCAAATATTTTGACCGAAAATTCTCTATCTATTTTATCTCGAACCTTTTTGATAACCTCTGTTCTTTGAGAATTGTTTATGAACTCATATGTTCTGCTAAGAATCCAAGCTGCTGGATTAATTTCAAAACCATATGCCTCAAATATGAAAGTACCCGCCTCTAATAAAACAGTTCCACTACCTGCAAAAGGATCAAGAATAACTGAGTTAGGTAGACAATATGAACTTAATATGACTTCAATAAGCTGTGGCGAAAACTGACCACGCCAAGCAAATAGGTTGGATCTGGTCTTCTCAACAATGTTGAGACTTGCCTGTAGAATGGGTTTATCAAATTCCTTCAATTGCCAACCTTCCTTATTTGTCAACCTATTCTCATAAGACTCAGTGTAGTTTAGCACTGATCTTTGAACATCCAAAACAATGCTTGTTAATTTATCATCAATGCGAGCTGCATCGCCCCAACTCGACAACACGCCACTGCATATTTAGAGATTGTGTGTGAGATGGATAAGAACTAGACTATTGTTGCGATCGCCCTCACTCAACAATAAACTAGGCGATGTCTACGACGGGCTGTTCGGTGTCGCATTAAACCGTCCAATCCTCAATCAACAATCCGTGTACTTTGCCCAAATCCCGATGATTGCACGTTGATTAAAACTACTTTACGAGATAGTGCGTAGGCGCAGCCCGTCGTAGACATCGCAATCATGTGTCAACGAAATTGAAGCACATAACAATTAGGTGTATGGCTTCAAATAGCAACGCTCACGCCGACTCAAATGATCAGTTAGTTCAGTGAGCCTATTTTGTATATCATTTGGTAAACTGTAAAACTGATTTGGAAACTCCATTAGAGTTAGAAATCGCTTGCATAGCTTCATACTTTGACGGCACTCATATTTGATTTCTTTGACTTCAACTAATGCTTCAAAAGTTAATGACTCACTTAAAATTAGTGTACTTATGTAAAGGGCAAAAAACCTAGCCTGCAAAGTGTTTGAGGCTTTCCAATAGGAATAATGTATGTCATGATCCTCTCGATAATTGCCAGAAGCAACCATATTAGGGTGAGTATGCTCACTCAGGAATGGAAACATGATTGTATGAATTGCTTGATCATACTTATACTTGCTTCGAGAAACTAAAGTTGATATACCTACACCATAGGGTAAAGTTTCGCCAGTTTCAGTATCTATAACTTGATTTGATAACTTTCGTCCTTTTTGAGAAACTGAGTGCTGTAAGCGCCCTGTATAAAGACCAATTTTTTTATGCACAAAATCGTCTATATTCTCTGGATTTTGGATCACATATATGATGTGCAGATAGTTTTCATAGACGCTACGTAATAAGCTCATCGCATCTTCAGGTAGTTGATTCTCAAGGAGAATTGATACAGCTATCAAACTTTTACATGCTTTGGTAAAACAGTAAAATACATAATCATGTACAACATACTCTTGAGAAAAATCATTCTCCTTAATTGCGTCAACTGTGCCATATGCAAAAACAATACTTTGACAAAGTTTAATTTGTTCATTGAGCCTTCGCTTGAAAGCTGTTAATAATCTGAGTAGTGCTGTTTTTTTACGTATATTTGACGAGTCTGTGTCAGTCATTAGGTCTAACTTAAAAAGTGTTGTAAGAAGAATTTATTATCAAAATTCGGATTCTCCACAGGAGTCGGTGTCTATGCAACACCCATAGATAACGTTTGCACAAAGCTTTCGACTTCTCGCTATATTCAATTATTAGTGAGAAGTTGCTACACAAAAGTGATGTTGCCTAATACACTTGAGGGACAAAAAACTGCTCATTGCGGGGAGCGCGAACATAATCCTCAGCCACAGGTCTAGACGGAAGCTCTAAGGGAGGCGGGGTCATATCTTCGTAAGGAACTTTGCTCAACAAATGATGAATGCAGTTGAGCCGCGCCCGTCTTTTATTATCTGCTTCAATGGTAAACCAGGGAGCTTCTGGAATATTTGTGTAAGCAAACATGGTATCTTTTGCTTTGGAGTATTCTACCCAGCGATCGCGTGATTCTAAATCCATTGGGCTGAGTTTCCAGCGCCTTGCTGGATCGTGACTGCGAGAGAGAAAGCGTTCCTCTTGTTCATCATCGCTGACGGAGAACCAGTACTTGATTAAAACAATGCCCGAACGCACCAGCATTCGTTCAAATTCCGGGCAAGATTGCATGAATTCTTGATATTCTGCTTCAGTACAAAAACCCATCACCTTTTCAACTCCGGCTCGGTTGTACCAACTGCGATCGAAGAGGACAATTTCGCCTGCTGTCGGCAGATGTTGCACGTAACGCTGAAAATACCACTGAGTTTTCTCGCGATCAGAGGGGGTTCCCAGTGCAACTACACGACAGCCACGAGGATTGAGTGGATCGGCAATGCGTTTAATTACTCCTCCTTTGCCGGCTGCATCGCGCCCTTCAAATATGACGACAACCCGATAGCCAGTGTGCTTAATCCAGTATTGCATTTTGACTAGCTCAATCTGGAGTTGCTTTAGTTCAGTTTCAAAAGTCTTTTTGGGAATTTTCTTAGCAAAAACTTCTGTGCTACCATCAAAAATCCGTTTGGATTTTTTAGCTTTTTTCTTGTCTTTTGCCTTTACTAGTTTTTCTATTAAGTCTGTAGAGGGTTGAACTAGACCATTATTTTGTTGGTTTTCAACTTCATCAATTGACATTGCAGTGACTCCATGCCATTGAATCGGCATAATTATCTATAAGGTATATATTTTAATGCAAACTGAGTGTAAATATACACCTTTGGAAGTATGGCAATACCAAAGATGTAAAATTTTTATTTTTTAGTTTAATAGCAGAACACAGCAAGACCTATCGAAAAGCGATCGCGGACGAACCTTTTAGCTATTTATTTTGTTGTAGTTGTTTAATTTTTTCTATCAACAGACGAACTTGAACAGGTTTGTTACGAAACCAGTCTGTTGACCAAATGCGGTGAATTTTCCAACCAAGCCTTTCAAGCACCTGTTGTCTGAGGCGATCGCGATCTCTGGCAGTAGGTGAACTATGGTAAGATGCACCATCACACTCAATTCCCAGTAAAAACTCACCAGGGCGATCGCTATTGACTACACCAAGGTCAATTCGGTATCCTGAACATCCAACTTGGGTGCGGATAGTGTATCCCTGCTGGACTAAAGCATGGTAAACATCTTCTTCAAATGGCGAGTCAAAGTGAAGCTTATCTGTGTAAGAGTTGCCTTGCAGTCTTTCTCCACCACTGGCTGCATACTCCAGGTAATCATGCAGTAATTTTACACCTTTACTTTGAGCGCGTGTTTTGTCGATGTCACCAGCCACAATGGAAGAAACGAGTGTAATTTTACTTTTTGCTCGCGTGACAGCGACGTTGAGTCGTCGTTCTCCACCTTGCCGATTCAGGGGGCCAAAGTTGAGAGAAAGTTTACCTTGATCATCACGAGCATACCCAACGCTGAGTATAATGGCATCTCGCTCATCACCCTGAACGTTTTCTAGTGCTTTGAGAAAAAACTGGGGTGAGTTATCACTGCAAAATGTCTCCAGATTGGGGTGATCTTTCCCCAAAATCTCAATTTGCTCCCGAATTGCGTCGGCTTGGGCTTCGCTAAAAGCAATAATACCAAGGGATTGTTCGGGAAATCGTTGAAAATGCTCCAACGCTAACTGAGCAACCACTTCAGCCTCGCGTCGATTATCTCTGCGTTTACCGCGATCGTAAACACCATCAGAAACGTGCTTAAACCAAACTCCCAAATCTGGATTTTGAACTGGATTTGGAAATGTAACTAAATTGTTGCCGTAAAAATGACAGTTGGAGAAAGCAATCAAACGCTCATCCTGACTGCGATAGTGCCATTTCAACAGGTGTGCAAACATAAATTTTGAACATTCATCCAAAACGCTTTCATAGCTTTCATCATCCTCATCATCGATATCTTCTTCACTATCTCCGGTTGAAAAGAATGAAGTGGGAGGAAGCTGTTTATTGTCCCCAATCACAATCACTTGATTTGAACGGATAATTGAAGGAACAACATCCTCAGTCCGAAGCTGAGATGCTTCATCAAAGATGAGAACATCAAAATGAACTACATTTGGATTGATATATTGACTAACAGAAAGTGGACTCATCATCCAGCAAGGCTTTAAGGCTTTGACGAGATTTGGTATTCCTTTTTGTGTATCATTGAGGAGTTTACGGATGGGCAAATGTCGGCTTTTTTTAGTCGCTTCTTTTTTCAAATTTGGTATCTCAGCTAGAGCAAGTGAAGTCTTTTCCCAGTTTTGCCAGCGTTGCACATGAAGCTGCTTTAGACGTTTTCTAGCAGTATCTAGTTGGGTAGAATCTAATTTAGAAAACTCTTTTATTTGTCGTTCGTGTACTTCCAAATTAAAGTTCTTTAATTCAGGCTTTCTGGCAAGAATAGCATCAAGACAGATTTGATAAATTCGCTGTTCTAAAACTGGAAACCATTGCTCTGTTGGGATTTGATTATCACGAAAAGTATCTAAAAACTTATTATTTCCCAGATTTTCGAGTTTCTGGTAAGTTTCTTTATAAGTCAGCCATTCTTGAAAATAAGACAATTCAGATTGAGCCAAGCTTAAGAAGCTTTCTAGCTCGACAAAAGTAATTTGATTACGAGTTAAATAATAATCTGTAATGTCACTTTCATGAAAGTGCGATAAAAGAAAATCTAATCCTTGCCTAATACTCTGATGGGCTGACTCATATTCCTCAACTAATTCAGCCATTCTGCGCCGTTTAGAAGGAGAATTTAGAATGCGCTGGACGGAATCAGCAGAAAGCGAAAACTTTTGTAAGCCAATTAACCAATTTAAAGCTTTTTCAATTTCTTTTAACTCTGCTTCACCACAAACTTCTGGATTAAACAAAGATCCCAAAACCTGACGAGGCTGGTAGTTAATATGACGTAGCCTATTTTGTACAGACTCAAGAGGATTAGGTTTATTGTCGCGCAAAGCATCTAAGAAATCTTGGACTCCTAAATTTTCTAGTTGCTCAAATATTTCTTTATATGTCAACCATTGGCGAAATTCTGGTAAGTCTAATTGAGCTAGATTTAAAAAAGTTGCCAGTTCAGTAAATGAAATTTGATTATGAGGCACATATTGCCCAATAATATCATTCTCATTAAAGTATGAGAATAAGAAATCCATACCCTCTTTAATATCTTCAGGAAAGGATTCAAGTTTCTTAACTAATTGATTCAGTTCACGCCGTCCAGAGGGAGAATTTACAATCTGTTGGGCTGACTCAGCAGGAAGTGAATACTTTTGTAAGCCAGTCAACCAACTTAAAGACTGTTCAATTGCTTTTAATTCTTCTTCACGAGAAACTTCCGGGTTAAATAAAGATCCAAAAATCTGCCGGGCTGGGTAATTACTTTGATATAGCTTGTTTCGTGCGGCTTGTATTTGAACAGCTTGTGTCAAATCACGTTTTAATTCGTTGTGAGAAATCTGTCCCTCTTTAGTGCTTAGTTTCTTCAAAAGTTTGATATCGCGCCTATACTGGGGATTAAAAATTCTAATCAACCAAAAGCGACTATATTTTTGATATCTGTTAGCTAAAGCAGGTAATTCTGAAGAGAATAATTCAGGATTATATTTTTGTTTTAAAATTGTCTCAGTTTCTTCTAGTAACTTAATATCCCCTTTCAACTTACTGAAGGCATCCTGAGCAGTTGAAATATCTAATTCATGCCAATTTTCGGGTAACTTATCTGGAACTTTCAGTATATGCTTAAGAGCAGGAAAGCAAGCTTCTACATTTTCCAAATTTAATAAGGGTTGAATCCTCATAATCATTTGAAGCTGTTGGCTAGCTGTCTGAATCAAAGAAATTGCTTGTTTCAATTTATTGATTTTATTCTTAATTTCTAGCTCTAGAGTCTCAGAGCAAGAGTTTAAAGTACTTTGTGCCCAAATGGTTGTTTTTTCTCCTCTTAAAAATGGGAGATATGAAGAAAGCCGACTCAACAAATTTTCGGCTTCTTGCGAAAGCTTATTCTTTTCAATCTCTTGAACGTCTGTTTGCAGAATAGTGAAAGCATTCTGAGCAATTGCAATATCTACTCCAGTCCAGTTTTCTGGCAGATTTAATGGAGCTTTTCGTATGTAGTCTATAGCTGGATAACATTTATCTAGAGACTCTAAATTCAATAAAGGTTGAACTTGGAGAGTCTCTTGCAATTCTTGATTAATCTTTTGGACTAAAAAAATAGCTTGCTGAAATTGCTCTATTTTCTCCGTAATTTCCAATTCCATCTCATAAGAATAAGAATTTAGAGAACTTTTTGCCCAAATAGTTGTTTTCTCTCCTTTAAAGAAAGGTAAAAATTGCGCCAATTGATTTAATAAATCTTTTGCTTCTTGTAATCTGCTAGGATTCCATTGGCTAAAATTGGAAAATATAACATTAATATTGGGAATTGCTTCGCGCTCTTTTTTCAAAAGCTCACCAAATATCTCAAATGGTGATTTATCTAGAGGTTTTTCTTTAGTGTGTAAACTTGTCAGATATAATTTTAGCGATTGACGACTAGAAACAAGCCGCTCAAAGAATAGATGATTATTTTCTTCACCGTAAATTTGTTTAAGATATTCAATAGTTTTCGATAAATTATTTACAAGCTCCCGCTTATCTGTTGTACCACTGTGATGGAGATTAAGACATATATGGTCTAAACCACATTCAGCCATGCGCTTATAAACTACACTCAGCGCTGTTTCTTTTTCTGCAACTAATAAAACTGATTTGCCATCCCCAATCAGTTCTGCAATCATATTTACAATAGTTTGACTTTTACCTGTTCCTGGTGGCCCTTGAACAACAAAGCTAGAACCAGCTTTTGCTGCTTCAATTACGACTTGCTGGCTAGAGTCAGCATCAAGAATTTGAAATATTCGCTCAGGTTTAACTTGTGAATCTAGAGCAGATGCAGATAGGGGTTCTCTATAATTAGACTGATAAGTAGTTAAATCGCCACTAATAGCTTGCAAAATTGGGTGGTCAAAAATTAGAGCTTCATTTTCGATAATGTCCCGAACCATTGCAGCCTTTGCATAAGAAAATAGAGAGAGAAATACATTCTCTTTAATTTGCCATGTCTTTTGTGCTAACAGTTGGCGAATCTGGGTAATTAATTCGCTATAAGTTTTTCCTTGTACTGCTTCTCCCTCTGGAAGCTCAATCCCAAAAGTTTGCTTTAACTTTTGTGTCAGGGTTGGATTTAATACAACATCTTCATCTAATAGAGATATTTTATAAACATCTCGTCTAGGTTCTTTAATTAACTCTACAGGTACTAAAATTAGTGGTGACAACAGAGCATCATCTGGCTTATCTTTGTCATACCAAGTCAAGGTTCCAAACGCGAGAAATAGGCTGTTTACCCCTCTTTCTTCAAATGAGCGTCGCGCCTCAAGACGCAATTTATTTATCCGCTTTAGTTGCTCATCTCCTCTTTGACGAGTAATTAATTCGAGAGGATTTTTTTCTCCTGATAATGCTTTAGGTTTTTTCTCCTGATTAATATCTTGATGTTCGCTCTCAATCATTAGAAAACGAAGCGATTTTTTCTCTTCTGTTAACTTTGTAAAGATAAAATCTGGTTCTTCTGTCAGAATTTCTAAAGTTCGAGGACTATCTTGCCGAAACTTGATGAGAGGATTTCGTCGTCCTAAGTCAGCCAGCCCAGCTTTCCACTTTTCAATTTTTTGAGCAAGGTTTTGTTGAGAGTCTGAAGCTGACTGTCGCATACTCGCTTTTCTCGTAAATAGACCTACTGTTATTATACTGGCCTTTTCCTGTGCGAGTATTTACCCCGATCGCTACGGATTCATCCGAATCAAGTCTGTCAAAATACTATCCAAGCTGCCGTTAACTTGAATTCGATCGATCTTTTCTGCAATCCGCTCTAATACTTCGAGTTCCTTCAAACGCAATGCGACGGGGTTATCCTCCATCACTTTGGCAGTGTTTAGCATACTGCGGGTAGCAGCCGTTTCTTCTCTACGTCTGACTACGTTGGCTTGAGCGGCTTTTTCTGCCTCGACTACTTTGCTCAAGATAGTCTTAATCTCACCAGGTAAAATAATATCTTTGACACCAACAGAATCAACTTCAATTCCATAGTCTGCTGCTTTCTGGCGAATATATTCAGAGATACTTCTATCAATTGCACCTTTATCTTCTAATAAACCATCTAAGTTGCGTTCGCCGACTGCACCACGCAAAGCAAATTGTAATTCTTTGTACAAGAAGCCGGAAATATCTGATAACCCGTTTTTTGCCCTCAATGGGTCTTGGATACGGTAGCCAGCTGTCAAGTTTAACCGCAGAGGTACTTTATCTTTAGAGAGGATGTCTTGACCGGATACTTCCATATTTTGTAGTCGCAGGTCGATGGCTTCTGTTTGAAAAGAGCGGCCAAATAACCACCAAGCGTGTACTCCTGGCGATCGCTGTCCTTGAAATTCTTGATTAATGTATACTAGTCCAACGTGTTGTGCAGGCACTTGGCAAATATGCAAACAGTTGCGACTGAGCAATTTCACCTCTGTTGAACCCTCAACCAACTCAGCCACTAAGTTAGGCTGTAACTGAGCATCTGCGTTGATGTCGAGAATTTCCACTTCAACACCCTGCCAAAACAACTTGCGGCTGGTGGGTGGCAAAATAGAAATTACTTTCCCTCGATAGCGCACAATTGCAACTTGCGAAGTCTGTAATTGCACGGGTTCACAGTAGGCAGCAATAAAGTCGGGATGTTTTTCAATGAGTACATCTTCCAGGGGAAAGTCTGGGTTAGGGATAATCCGGCTCAGAATTCGGACTGTAACATCTCTATCTACCGACCAAAAAGCATACTCTCCTGGTTCTAGAGGTCGCACAAAATTATTTTGCAGATATAGTAAACCAATCTCATACTCTGAGATTTGGAACTTTTTCAGTCCATTCAATGCAACTGAGCGCAATTGCTGTACAAAGGAAGCAGGCAATTCTAAGCTTTCTTCTAAGTTGAATAGATGAGACTCTACCTCAATAAAACCACGCCAAAAAGCAATCAATTTATTTGGTGCAACGCTTACCCAATTCTGACCGTAGCGGACTAACGCAACTTGATTGAATGCGGTTCTGATAATCAATAAATGTTCTTGTAGTTCGGCTTCATGATTTCGCAATAACAGTTCTAGGTTTTCAATTTGAGCTAGTGGCTGATTTAGGTCATAAATTTTTACTTGCCAATGGCGACCAAAATATGTGTGTGTACCGGGCTGCAAAATTTTCTTAAAGTCACTGCGGTGATATAAGATGCCGATTTCGTTAGGTTTGAGATAAAACGTTTGCCACATAGTGATTTGCATAAATAATTTGTGTGATAGTTTAAGTAAGCTAGGCGATGCCTGCGGCGGGCGTAGCCCGCAACTAGCTAAGAAGATTTGCTCAAGACATTTATAACCTTCCTTGAACTCAAATACCACTCATTTTCTTACAGCTTAAATACTAGAGTTCTTGGAGGTTGCAACCTTGTGGAAAAAGCCTAAAGGATTAATTTTAGCTGCTTGTATTACTGTATATTACAAAATTTTTAACTCTGCAAGTGCAAGTGTTTACAGTTTAGGTGTGGGCAAAAGATTCTCCAAAGCTGGATTAAGATTGCTGTTACTTTTCTCAAACTGCTCTATGGCAATCTAGAAAAAAGAACCGCGCTCAAATATGCCGTTCATTTGCCAATCCAGAATCCCGAAGAAAAACTAGATGTAGAAAACGAAGGGACATACTCAAGTTAGGAAGAAATGCAGTTGCGCTTACTCCTTAACTGTGGCTACCGAACATTACCCTTACGAGTGATGACCGACAGCAAAACACTTGCACGCAGAGTTGAGAAAATGAGGGGTCTCGAATCTGTTAAGATCCGTACCATATTGGCTACCTTGGAAGGGTATTGTCTTTTAACCCGGACAGGGTTGGGTGAAAGTATAGGAATCGAACCTACAACACATCGATTATGAGTCGATTGCTCTACCAGTGAGCTAACTTCCTGGAGTTTGATACAGGACTCGAACCTGTGACTAATCGATTATGAGTCGATTGCTCTGCCAACTGAGCTAATCAAACGATGGTATAGTTTAAAGTACTCGGCGGTATACGCTGATACTAGAGGTTGGCGCACCAGTTAGGCTTATGAAACCTAAACTATAGCTTTGTAACTTTAATTACTATCCCGCTTCAAATCTAGCATAGGAAAAACTATCTGTGGTAGCGGCACAACAATGCTTGCGCGTGTTAAACGAAAGCCGGGGCGAATGGAATTCGCGGCTACACAAAAAAAGTCCGCCTTCGCGGACTAAAGAAAAATTGAGTGTTTGAAACCCACGGAGGTGGGTAAAGCCTCGTGTAGACGCGGTTTATAACCGCCCTTTTCATGTTAAGTTGACTTACCTGGAAATAGCTGTATTTATTCTTTGGGAATTCCTAGATGTTCTCTCAAATCAACGTAAGGTGTTCTATTGCTTTTACTGAGGGGTTGGTGCCAAGCTAGGAGATTATTTAGCGCTTGCACACCATCTTCATTGGGTTTGAGGGTCAATATCAAGTTTTCACAGCGTCCACTGACTTGATTTGCGGTGCAAATCACATTTTGCCCATTCATTTTACCGACAGTAATAAACCTCAAGTTTCTGTTGCGGCGATAAGTTTCCAAGCGTTGGCTTACTTCTTGACAGCGCGTCAGTTTATTGTAGCCAGCGTCTTTGAAGTAATTAGAAGTCCAGCGAACCCAAGGCTCAATAACACCTTTAGGATTTTTGTACACCGTCACAGGTTTGTTTCCTGATGTGTCACAATAAAATCCTCGCCTACTTTCGGCTTGACTTGGCTGATTGATGGTTGCAGTCGCACCGAGAGCGATCGCACCTGCAACCAAAACATTTGTCAATGATGCCAATTTCATGAGTATCTCTCAAATCTTGAGTAAAAAGTTTTTATTTGCCTTGCATTTAACACTCTCCCTACTAAAAATAGAGAGATAATATAACGTGAGTTCGACAAGTCTTATTTGACCTCTCCCCCAGCCCCTCTCCGACACGGAGAGGGGAGCAAAAAGCTGAATTTTTCGTTGCTCCTCCCTTTCCGTTTCGGAGAGGGAGGTTGGGAGGGAGAGGTTCATCGAACTCACGTTAATATAAGAAGATTTAACTTCTTATATTCCAATTGCTTAGAGTTTCAGGCATTTTTACTTGTATATATAATGAGCCGCAACCCACTTGCGACCATGATTTGTTTTTTCCCAATGTGCAGGAACTAACACTTTCTTTTTCACTGGTGGTGTATAACGCTTAATTTGTGGTGGTTTTTTTGCGATTATTTGAGCAGGTCTATTAGGACTATGGGGATTAACAATAACCTGTGATGCTGACGCTTGCGAAGGAATGGAAGTAACAGCAAATGGTAAAAGAAGCACTGCACCAGCAAGAATTTGTTTGATATTCATGACTAAATTTCCTTTGGTAAATTGTATGATTAAAGTTCTGGAAACCTTAATCTGGTTGATGTCTCATGTTTATAAGGATATGATTTCAAACAGCTATACACTAGTGATAAAAGTAACTAGTTAAATTATGACTTAAGTAATATCTCATGTCTGGGTTTATCAATGTCATATACTCATAAAGCTTTCTCTGTCACCTTCTCATGATGGTTGTCATAATCTTAAAAAAGCCGAATGCTCCATTTAAAACACCTGCTGTTTTCACTCCACCCATCATCGCTCCCATAATGCCGAGTGAAAGTGTATCGACGCCGGTCAGGTATAGATTTTTAATTGGTGTTCTAGCCCCGATCCAGGATTGATCCAGGCGTTCAGGAATACAGGGAATGCCGAAGATAGCACCGCGATCGCTAGCATCAAAGTGTTCCACCGTCAGTGGAGTCGAGAGTTCGGCATACTCAATCAAATCCTGAAAGCCAGGATAGTGGCGCTCCACTAACTGAATCAGGGATTGGGTAATTTGGGCTTTCAGTTCAGTGTAATCCGCGCCTCGCCGTCGCCAGGATTGTTCCTGCCACTGCGAAAAGAAATCATAGTCAACGTAGGCAATGATTTCTGCCGTATGCCCCTCAGCTAATGGATCTTTCAGCGATGGAAATGAGAGATAGCAGAATTTAGGTAAATTATCAGCAGAGATGGGTGGATCTTGGACAATTGCGTCGTGGTTATAGGTCGTGTAAATCCAATGGTTCTCACCCTGAAACCCTAGTTGCTGTGGACTCTCTTTTAACCCTAAATATACCGTCACCATACTGTTACTTTTTGGAAACGCTTGAATTTTCTGGCGCTCTGCCAGCGGGTAGTTGGGTGGAATCAGCTTCACATAAGTATTGAAGGCTCCGGCATCAGACACCACAATAGGTGCAAAGTACGTTTCCAGGTCTGCCTTGGCATGTGCTGTATCTTGGGCTTTCACTCCTACTGCCACCCCGGATTCCAACAAGATTTCTGTGACTCGGCGTTGGGTGATGACGACACCACCCCCTTGTTCAATCACGGGAATAATGGCTTGCGCGATCGCCTTTGCCCCACCCACAGGATACCAGCCGCCCTTAAAATAATGGGTAACAATCGCACCATGAATGCCAAAGCAACTTTGGGATGGCGGTAAGCCATAATTTCCCCACTGGGAAGCCAGTAATGCTTTGAGTTGGGCATCTTGAAAATGTCTGTTCAAATAATGCTGGGTCGTTTGTCTAGCAATGGCCCCAAAATGACGAACAAACCGCCTGAGTAGAGGATGCAGCAATACCGGAAATAGCTCCAACATTGAATGCGCCCCAAACCAAAATGCCGCTTTCTGGACATCCTTAAAGTACCGCCGAATGGCTGTCTGCTCGCGAGGAAAGCGCTGGATTAGATCAGACTGAAAGCGATTGGGGTCAGAATAAACCTCAAAGGTGAAGTTCGGGTAGACAAATTTTTCAAACGGATCGGGCATCTTGTGCCAATTCAAATTGCCATTGGTGAGATAGTCAAACACAGCTTTGCCAGTGCCTCCATCTCCCATATTTCCAACATAGTGCAGCCCCACATCCCAAAGAAATTTTCCCTTGCGCTCAAAGGTATGAGTGAATCCCCCAGGGGTGAAATGCTGTTCTAACACTAAAACGCTTTTGTGATAAAGCTTAGATAGGAGCGCGGCAACCGTCAACCCACCAATTCCAGAGCCAATCACAATTGCATCAAACCGCTGCTGTCGAGTTGTTGTTAGCATAGTTCCTCTCACAAAATATTGAAAGCAGGAGTATTATTAATTTGCCCCAACTCCGCAAAAAATAAGTAGCTCAAAGTCTACGATGAGCTACACGCTTGAATTTGATAGATGCTTACAATTCCTTGTTGTAGCTCAGTCTGGAAAAGCTAAACCAGTCATGGGGTCACGAATATACAACCCTAATGTGAGACTACGCATCGCTTCATCCCAAACGGGTATTAGTTGTTCTGCTTGGTCTGCCCAATAATCGAATGTAATTAAGCATTGAACATTCGACCCCAAACCAATGCAAGTCCGCGAAAAAGCTTCCCGTGGTTCTTCTTGAGTGTCAATGAACTTCATTTCTGTCCAGACAATTCTGGCGGTTTGACGCTTGACGGTAATAATTTCTCCTTTAGAAATGATGTTGCGGCTGTCGTCTTCCAGGACTTTCTTCAAGGTGGATTTTAGCGGAAACTGGCTCCAGTCGTTGGGTGGCAGGCGATTAAAAGATACTTCTAAGCAGCAATCATCGTTAGGTGGTTTTTTATCGAGGAACTTGAAAGATTTTTCTTGCGGCTCAAAAACCCAACTTTGGGGAACATTCAAGCGAACAGCGCCTCTATCTGCAACAAAAATTTTGTAGCCTGATGGAGATTCCCAGCGATGGTCAGGTTTTAGTTCAAGCGTTTCTTTTATCCACTGAAGATTACTTTTTTTACGCTTTGCCATAGTGTTTCTGCATTTTATGCTGAAGAGGGCGTCACCGATAGCGTAGCGTAAAGCCTTTGGCGTAGCTTGCTTCTCCGTAGGAGTACGCTTAGAGCGACGCTGGAGCGTCACAGCCCGTCGTAAGACATTGCCCTTTTTGTTAATGTTATCAAATTGCTAGTATTTTGAATAACTCTTATATTAAATAAAATTTTCGGGATTTTATATCAAGGAATCCAAGGTAACTGTAACGTTGTGATTAAAGTTTCAGCTTTTAACATTAAAATCTTAGCAGCAGTATTCATGGTTATGGATCATGTGTGCTATTTGCTAATGCCAGAGTTGGTAATCTTGCACTTGTTAGGGCGATTGAGCTTTCCCCTCTTTGCATGGCTTCTGGCTGAAGGCGAAAAACATACCCGTAATGTACACCGCTATGGGGGGAGACTATTAATTGCAGCAATAATATCTCAGCCAATCTATAGTATTGTTTTCCAGAGCTTATCACTTAATATTCTGTTCACGCTTCTTTTGGGACTTGTGATGTTGCGCTTAGTAAAGCGTTACCCAGAATTATGGCAGCAATTAATAATTATTGGCTTGTGTGCAGCAGTTGCCGAGGGCTTGGGCGTTGAATATGGAACTTATGGGATTGGAGTAATTTTCTTGATGTCCCTAATGGACAAACTCAAACCCAAAGTATGGTTGCTCTACTGGTGCATTTTTCACTTTTTTATTTTAGTAATCCTATCCATGCTTAATATATTTCAAGGTTGGGCAATTCTTGCGGGATTCATTGTTTTTCAATTTAATGGTCAACAAGGTTCGCGAGCTAGATGGTTCTATCTCTTCTACCCGGCTCATTTGATAATTTTAGGTATAATTAATTATTTAATTCACTCTAGGTAAGATTGACTGACTATATTGCCCTACAGATAACCTCAAAACAATTGGCTTCACGAATTGAGGCAAAGCATCCCCTAACTAAACGGCGATCGCAAATAAAATAAATTTTTATTTAACCTAGTATCCGACCCTTTAAAATCAATAAGGGCTGGCGGTGACGCGCATAAGAATTTTGCTAACATCCATGTCATCAGGTTGTTCGATTGCATCTGCGATCGCTCAAGCAATAGCCTCTGGTGGAATATAAATCTGGCAGAAATCCTGCATCCCCCGATGTGCCTCACTATCCGAAATACTATCGGCCAGTTTTAAACAAAGTTGAGCAATTGAGCAATTGTATTTTTATTGCTAAAAAGGTCTAAAATGCAGATACATTTATCTATATAGATAGATACTATATACCCACATATCTTTCTTTAGGAAGATATATTCTTCCAAATAAAACTTTTATTAAACTATGAATTTGAAAAAATAGTGGATATACATTTTCTTCAATGATATTCATCAGATAAATATTCTAAAGCTTAGTCTTTTGTTAACGTTTAGCAGTTATGATGCCATAGTGAATGATAATAATTCGGATTTGGATATCTAGAGATAATTGTGTCATCCAAGAAAAATGCTCTAGATTTATTCCCTAAGCTGCAAAATTGTAGCTGAAAGCAACTACTGAATAGCTAAATCTTTAAGGTAATAAGCATGAGTTATACTATCGATTCCGCACGCAATATTTTCTCTAGCACTCAAGTGGCAGATGCTGTTCCAGCTACTACAGCAATGTTTGCTAAACTCAACATTGAGGATCAACTAGCATTTCTTTGGTATGCCTACGCTGAAATCGGTCGTACAATTACTCCAGCTGCTCCCGGAAAAGCTAATCTCCAATTAATGGAAGGTATATTCAACGATATTAAGCGGATGTCTCATGAAGAGCAAACGCAATTAATGAGTGATTTAGCGAGTAATGCTGATACCCCTATTAGCCGTTCCTATGCATACTTTGGTGTCAATGCCAAGCTGGGATTCTGGTGGCAGTTAGGAGAGTGGATGAAAGAGGGTATCGTTGCTCCTATGCCAGTTGGCTATCAAATGTCAACTCAAGTTAAAGCAGTGCTAGAAGCTGTTCAGAGAATCGATCAGAGTCAGCAAATTACTGTACTACGCAATACTGTAGTAAATATGGGCTTCGATCCGTCTGTGGCTGATAACAAACAGGCAGAAGTCATAAACTTTAAGTTTCCACGTACATCCCTAAGTCCCCAATTTACTATTGAGGGAGTTACAGAACCGACAGTGCTGAAATACATTGAAGCGATGAATGCAGATAACTTTGAAGCTGCTGTTGCTTTATTTGCTAATAATGGTGCGCTGCAACCACCTTTCCAAAAACCAATTGTTGGTCGAGAAGCTATTACTTCCTACCTAAGAGATGAGGGACAAGGGTTAGTAATGAAGCCAACCAAAGGCGTTTCGGAAACTATCGAAGATGGTTATACACAGCATAAAATTACTGGTACGGTCGAAACCCCTTGGTTTGGAGGTAATGTTGGGATGAACATTGCTTGGCGATTTTTACTCGATCCTCAAGGTCAAATTTACTTCGTGGCTATTGACTTACTTGCTTCTCCAAAAGAACTGCTAAACTTAACTCGCAAGTAAAATTTCTTTGCTTTCTTAAATTGCGTTTCTCTAAGATGATGTTTTAAAAGGGTTTTTTGCTCTCATAGTTAGGAAAGTATTGCATCTTAGTACATAGTTAAAACCTTAATTTGGCGTTGTACTTAACCCACGCAGAACTGCAAAATTATAACTTTTAGGGCTTTTAAAACATCTTCTAAGAGGTTGTTTGAAAAGTAGTTGGCTGTATCTTTGCACTTATTGATCCCCCCTAACCCCCCTTAAAAAGGGGGGAACTGGAATCAAAGTCCCCCTTTATAAGGGGGATTTAGGGGGATCTAAAAGGATTTGATACATCACTAAGAACTTTTCAAACATCCTCTAAGCGTCATGACGATCATCAAATAAAATTTCAATCCATGCTTGGTTCACCTAAAACCGAGCTTTAGTCATGTTTTAGCAATTTCTACCAGTTGTTTGGATTGCTCCCTTGAGGCACTATGTTTTGCGATCACACTACCATCACAACGATCAAAACTAGTCATTGCAGCGCAAAAATATAGATAAAGTCAAATTTAGTTAGCAAAATAAGCTTTTACTTACTCAAAAGCAGCTTTTACTTTCTCATTTTGGTGTTTTCCGCAAGTCAAATGAGCTTTTACTTACTCAAAATGAGCTTTTGCTTTCTCATTTTAGTGTTTTCCGCAAGCAAAAGCAGCTTTTACTTACTCATTTTGGTGTTTTCCGCAAGCAAAAGCAGCTTTTACTTTCTCAAACCCCAGTTTGCTTTCTCATTTCAGTATTTCGCGCATTCATGACAAATATCGCGCTTGTAGCAAAAACCATTGCAGATTTGCCAGAATTCTCTCAGGCTGAACTATACGTAAGCCTTTTAAGGTAAAGAATATTAACCGTACTGTATTACAAGGTGCAGATCGTGGCTCGTAGAAAAAGAACTTCCCTAATGTTAGAAAGAGCAGTGCGTCGTGCGGCTAGCATAAACTCTATTGATCCGAATTTAGATTTAGGCAATGGACTCACTTTACCTGCCTTCTCAACCCTGATCGAAACGATGCGAACTAGAGAAAATGCCTACAACACTGCTCTTTCTACTTTGGATAAATTATATCGTGAGATGCTAGAAACAGAGAGCGAGTTGGGAGATATGACAGAACACATGCTAATGGCAGTGGGGACTCGATATGGCAAAAGCAGTGTGGAGTACGGGATGGCGGGAGGAGTTCCTAAAAATCAGCGTCGTAAGGGACTGCGAGGGGAGTCGCCAACTCTCAATGATGAGCAACCGTCATTCGTTGCCAGTGTGGAGAGCAAGAATGGAAAGAAACCAGTAGCAACAACTTAGAATATGCTATTCTACTCAGAATTTTTTCAAGCAAAAATGATTGCGTAGACGCATTCGCAAAGCGTCTTGTAGACATCGCTCTCCGAAAAAGAGACGTAGCAGTGCTACGTCTCTACTGCAACTAAATTTGCATACACTTTTATAGAGACTTTATCCGTTCTACGCCACCCCATATTTCAAAGAATCGTTTAGTTTCAGCTTCTATCTCTGAAATTGTTCTTGGCTGTCCATTCCCAGAACCCGGAAAAACAATATAAACGATATCCTTGGGAATTCCTCGCCTGACTCTTGATTGTACTAATGGATCGTTTCCCAGAGCCTGAGACAAAGCTATTGAACCCTCTCCAATCTGGTTTTTAGGCCCAACATCAGCATAAATTGCAAAAGCAAGTTTTTCATTGTTAGTGTTGTAAACAACTACAAAATCTCCTAATTTAACCCCTGTAGCCTTTCTAAAATCACCATTTCCCGGAAGAACAATATACGGAATCTTTGTTGAATCAACATAGCGACGTGGATTTTGTTTAACAAATCCAGAGTCAAATAATGCAGTTGTAGAAATATAGTATCCAGGATATGGATCAGTACTGCCTTGAATAAATGGATTGCCATTTTTATCTACAGCGAGTGCCCACCAGTTATCTGAATACCCAGCATTTGCCAAAAAATCAATCCCCCTATCTGCGGGGTGATAAGCATTAGGCGCACCATCAGCATTAATGCTCATCCCTGCTTCATAGAAAAATGCAGATTCTCCATTTGCCTGGAGAATGGGAATTTCACCAATTTTAAGCACAGTCTTGATAGAAAATTTTGTGACTGGACTCAGGAATTTTTGAGCGACAAAACCTTCTAAAGTTTTTCCTTCAAGAATAGTTGCAACCCTCCACCACTTTTCATGATCCGAATTTTTAATTTTAGATACAATACATCCTTTTGGAAGAGCTGCTATTTGATTAGCTTCATCAATAATCGGTGCTGAACGTATATTCAAACTATCTGATGTTACTTGAAATTGCTGCATAAATTACTCCCAATTTAAAAGTTGAACTCATGGAATTAATAAAAAAACAAATTTTGTGCTAATGCTATTATTAATATCTAGAACATCTCAAACTCTGATTTTTTTGTGTCACGCCAGCAGCGACAATTGGGAGTCAGCCAGTTGGGCGGGCAATGCCTGATTTCCCTGTGGGGAAACAAGGCAATACAGGTGAAAAAAACCCCGCAACGCGCTCTACATCTAAATGTCACTTACTAAATCGCTGGATTTAGATCCCTGACTTTTTACAGACACCCGGAGGGTAGAAGTTGGGAATTTGGGCAGCAATTTTTGCTTGAGGAAGTAACATTCCACCCTATAGACGCTTTTGACTTGACAAAAAAATTTAAAAAAAGGTGAGTATGCGAACATCTTGGGAACTATAAAAGCAAATCAAATCAGCACAATTTTTAGCTTCCAGCAATGAAGA
Organism: Nostoc sp. JL31; assembly: GCF_017114965.1. Classification (NCBI taxonomy): domain Bacteria; kingdom Bacillati; phylum Cyanobacteriota; class Cyanophyceae; order Nostocales; family Nostocaceae; genus Nostoc; species Nostoc sp. JL31. The sequence continues at coordinate 5,789 of NZ_JABXKO010000042.1, read as the reverse complement.
CTCCCTATTTCAGAAAAGCTAAGGCGTTCCCATTACAGATTGTTCTTATTGTTCCCTTCCTTATCCAAATTTTTGCAGCGGTCAGTTTAGTGGGTTATTTGTCTTTTAAAAATGGACAAAGAGCAGTTAACGACCTAGCCGAACAGTTGATAGATCGCACCAGCGATCTAGTGGACGAGCATCTGAAGTCTTATCTTTCCATTCCGCAAACCCTTAATCAGATCAACGCAGATGCTATTCGTAGGGGACTATTGGATGTGGGCATAGGCAAAGCCAGCCGTAGGCATCGCCAAACCCTTGGCAAGTATTTCTGGGATCAGATGCAGGCTTATGACCTAACTTATATTGGTATTGGACTAACGACAGGTGAGGGGCTAGGAGCTGCTCGTTATGATGGCAAAACTATTACCATTGATGATTGGACTGCCAAGCTTCCCAATAATACTTCCACTTATGCCACAGATAATCAAGGTAATCGAACTCAAATAAATACTCGATGGACTTGGAACAATTTTACTGAATCTTGGTATACCCAACCCATCGCTGCTGGTAAACCTATTTGGGCAAAGATTGTGACTGCAAATTTTCCAACGGGGCCTTACATCAGCGCCTCTGCTAGTCGTCCGATTTACGATTCGCAAAATCGCTTATTAGGAATGATTGCAACAGACATTCACCTACTAAAACTCAGCAATTTTTTACGCAGTTTGGATATTAGTCAGTCTGGGCAGGTGTTCCTTTTGGAGCGGGATGGCACATTAATTGCCAGTTCCGGTACAGAGAAGCCTTTTGTCGTGGTTAATCAAGAGATCCGGCGATTGCGAGCGAGTGACAGTTCTGACCCAATAATCCAGAACGTTGCCAGACATTTCCAAACCTCTGGGTTTGGGTCTATCACCCAAGACACAGATTTTCAACTTCAGGTGGAAGGAAAACGGCATTTTGTAGATATTGTACCTTGGCGTGACAAGTATGGTTTGAATTGGCTGATGGTGGTGAGTGTGCCAGAAAACACATTCATGACCCAAGTTAACGCCAACACGCGCACTACCATCGCCCTTTGTTTTGGCGCATTAGTCCTTGCCTCAGTGATGGGCGTGTTTACCTCTCATTGGATTATCCGCCCGATTTTGCGGCTGAATCAGGCAAGTAAAGCAATGGCATTTGGTAATTTAAGTCAGACAGTAGAAACTAGCGGTATTCGAGAACTTAATACCCTGTCTAACTCTTTCAACCACATGGCAGGACAACTCCATGAATCGTTTACTGCTTTAGAGAAAAGCAAAGAAGAACTAGAAGAACGGGTGGAAGAACGCACTACTGAACTTAAAAATGCATTAGGGGAATTGCAGCGTACTCAATCTCAAGTTATTCAAAGTGAAAAAATGTCTAGTCTGGGACAACTAGTGGCTGGAGTCGCACACGAAATTAATAATCCAGTCAACTTTATTCATGGCAACCTTGCCCATGTGCAGGAATATACCCAGGATTTATTAGCACTGATGCAGTTGTATCAGCAATATAATCCTTACCCTGCTGATGAAATTCAAACGGCTGCTGAAGACATCGATTTAGAGTTTTTGCAGTCAGACTTGCCAAAAATGTTGTCTTCGATGAGAGTAGGCACCGAGCGCATTCGTCAAATAGTACTGTCGCTGCGGAATTTCTCTCGCATTGATGAAGCGGAATTTAAACGCGTCGATATTCATGAAGGCATCGATAGTACTTTGATGATTTTGCAGCACCGCCTTAAAGCTAAACCAGAACAACCTGAAATTGAGGTGATTAAAGACTATGGCGCTGTACCCCTAGTAGAATGCTATGCCGGACAACTCAATCAGGTATTTATGAATATTTTAGTCAATGCGATTGATGCCTTAGAAGAAAATAATGCCAAGCTTACCTATCAGGGGATAGAGAACAATCCTAGTAGAATTAAGATTCGCACATCGATAGTTAATTCAACTTGGTTAGAAGTTGCGATCGCTGATAACGGAGTCGGTATTTCTAAAGAATTTCAGCAACGAATATTCGATCCCTTTTTCACCACCAAACCCATTGGCAAAGGAACCGGAATGGGTATGTCCATCAGCTATCAAATCGTCGCAGAAAAACATGGCGGTAAACTGGAGTGTATCTCAACTCCTGGAAAAGGAACCGAGTTTATCATTCAGATTCCTCTGCGGCTCACGAATGGTTGAACTCTGAATTATGGCTGAGGCTGTGGGGAACAGGAAGATGTAGAGAGTTTTGGATTATACAGCAGATTTTAAGTTGAGGAGGGGTGTACTTCATTGATTTGTCAAGTGCTGTAAGTAACAATACCTTTGCTAATTTACGAAGCTTGAACAATGGTGTTTAGGGGGAATCACTCTGCATTATCGTAACAGTGCCATTGGTGCGATCGCTATTTTTGATAATACACCAACCGCTCTTGTCACCTCGCTGCTATACATATTGTTCGGTCAAAGAATATCAGAGAATATGTCTATTATGAAGTTTTTTTATTGGTAAGAGAATATACAATGAAGTTTTTTTATTGGTAAGAGAATATACAATTTTTGGTCGCTAACAGCTTATACAGTTGAACAGATAGTTCAAATCAGTAGTTCTATTTGTTAAAAAATCTATGCAAATACACCAGGTGATTGAAACCTACGATCGGGGATCGGTGGATTATGACGCAATTATGAAGCGTTACTGGCACATCGAGCGTGAACCATTAATTGCTTCCTTGCAGCTAAAGCCAGGACAAACTGCCCTGGATGCTGCCGTAGGAACTGGTCTTAATCTTCCAGCCTATCCTGAAGGTGTAAGTGTCGTCGGTGTCGATCTTTCTGAGAAGATGATGAATGAAGCACGTAAAAAGTCGATATCCGCAGACATCACTTTCAAGGTATCGGATCTCTGCAATCTTGATTTTCTTGATAATACTTTTGATGCAGCAGGATCGGGATTTACTCTTTGTGTCGTTAGCGATCCAGTCCGCGCCCTTGCAGAGATCCTGCGAGTTACTAAGCCTGGTGCCTTGATTGCCATTCTCGATTACTGCAAATCACAAGATCCAGAGATTCAGAAATGGCAAGAATTAATATCTGATAGTTCTTCACAGCTAGGCTTCCCAACTGGCAAGATCAAGTGGGATGCATTAATGGATTATGACGAATTGATTTACAATAGCAAGCTTCCCATTGAAGTGCTTGCAGACGATCGCATCGAAAGTCAAAACCCGTTTTTGTGTGGTTGTCAATTACTGCTTAAAAACGCAAAAGCTTAAAGACTAAAGTATCGCACTCTTGTTCAATGAGTGCGATATCTACGACAAGCCGGATCACAAGTTGTTTTGAAACAGTTCTAAAACATGTTGCCAAGCATCAGGAGCAGCTTCTGGGTTATAACTTGGGTGCTGGGCTAAAAATGGGTATTGGTCCTTGAAGAATCCAGCGAAAAATCCGTGTCCGGCATCGTATCGAAATACACGATGGTTTATATGATGTTTCTTTAATTCCGCTTCAATTTGCTCGTTTTCTTCTTGGGAAACTAATGCATCTCTTGTACCAAAAAATGCATAAATAGTACCTTTAATTTCCGAGGTGCGATTAATGGTTGGAGTCTCTTCACCATAACTAGCAGTAGTAATCCCGCCACCATAAAACGAAGCTGTGGCTTTGATATCGGGTAAAGTTGCAGCCATATAAGCAACATGACCGCCAAAACAGAAACCAATGACACCGATCGCATCATCTTTGACATTGGGTAAAGTTTTGAGGTAAGTAATGGTAGCTTGAATATCGCTGAATATCTCTTGATATTTTACTTGTTGATAGTACTCCAAACCCAACCGATAGGCTTCTGGACTAAACCCAACATCTTCAGCGCTAAAATCAGCCTCAAAACCGGGAGCAGTACGTTGATACATCGCCGGGGCGATCGCTATATATCCTTCTTTAGCGATTAGTTCGGTGATATCTCGAATATTACTATTGATGCCAAAAATTTCTGGAAAAACTATAACTGCGCCAAAGGTTCCCTTTTGTGCTGGTTCAGCTAAGTAAGCATCGATTTTTAAGCCATTGTTAGGTACTTTGACATAGGAAGTGTGAATTTCAACGTTTGTTGTTTCTACCATCTTTGTTTTGGCTGATTTTATACTAACTCATCTATTTTGACTGTTTTTTGGTACCAATGGGCGATGTTTACAACGAGCAAAAACACTAAGAATATTGCTCTACTCAATAGATATGATATTTTCAGAAATTAAATATGTGTTATCCAGAACCTTTACTGGGGGGTAGTCCTGCTACCTGTATCCATGCAAATCAGATGAATTTCTAACTTTTGAATAAATGGTATCTCAAACTTCTGGATGATACTAAGGGTTTTTGATTTGTGCGACCTTACATAAGGTAAGCATAAAGACTCAAAATTAATAACCACAAGAAAAACAATGCCAGATCAAAGTTTTAGAACAAATATTCCAGAAGTTGACCCAACAGAGATTGAAGATACTCGAACTGCGATCGCTGATGAACATCACTCCTTTCTTGAAAAGGTCATGGTTCGAAGCGGATTTGCAGATTTGTATGACGCAAGAGACTTTACCGAAGTTGTGTATCGCGTTATGCGTGACTTAATGACCGCGGACACAATCGATCGCGTCGAGTCAGAACTGCATACAGAAGCTATACCTACAGATGAAAAAGCACTCCAGTTTGAAGTGGCTGAACTCTGGAAAGACACCAATCCGATTGTGAGATTTTTAAGTAAAATCCGTCAACCTTTAAAAGGCCCGGCTCCCATTGGAATTGATTCCAAGCTATTTTTAACGCGAGTTGCTAATGAAGGAGGGGTTCCAGGATCAGTAGAGGCAGAACAGGCAGTTAAAGCGGTATTTTCTGCTACCAAAGACGAACTTTCCCCAGAGCGGATTCAGGAAATTGCTGGCGCACTGCCGGATTATGTACGTGAGCTTTGGGAGCAAGCTTAATTAGAAGTATAAAAAAGTTAAGTCTGTTTGCGAGTAGCGATCGCAAACAGACTTTTCATATAAAAAGTGAAAACAGAGGTAGCAGTGCTATATATTTAACAAAGGTTTTCAATAAGGCATATTTAATTTTTTGAGATGTCTATTTATTAATTTACAACCTAATCTGTGACAAAATAATATTGTTGTCTTATAGCCAATGCGATCGCTTACAACTATATGATTTCTACCATCTCGCGCCGCTACAGCTTAGATGAATATCGTGCGATCGAAGAAAAAGCCGAAGGACGCAGTGAATATCGAGATGGAGAAATTGTACCCATGCCTGGAGGAACGCTCAAACATAGCCGCATCGGTGGCAATATTTTTGCCTTTCTGAAGTTTTTGCTCCGCGATACTCAATTCGAGCCAATTAACAGCGATTTGCGGCTGTGGATTCCTGAACATCGACGCGGAGTATATCCAGATGTAATGATTTTTGACGGCGAACCGCAACTAAATGGCGATCGTTTAGATGAAGTATTAAATCCCGTGCTGATTGTTGAAGTCTTATCTCCTTCCACCGCAGATTACGACCGACTCAGTAAATTTCGGATGTACCGCTCAATTGAGAGTTTTAGCGAATATTTATTAGTCGAGCAAGATGAACCTTTTGTAGAACGCTATACCAAGCAAGACAAAGGTTGGTTGCTCAGTGATTTTAGTGGCTTAGAGTTATCTATTTCTTTGAACCTATCCCACTAATAATAGTTTGTTAATCCAGATATGAATTGTAGCAAGGTCAATGAATGCGTCAAAGTAAACT
>NZ_JABXKO010000028.1:0-32786 GCF_017114965.1 Nostoc sp. JL31 | reverse complement strand
TAGCACGTATCATCAACGACCATAATGCAACGCCACATAGAGCGTTAATCAGCCGATTAAATCCGGTAATAAGAGGATGGTCAAACTACTACTCAACAGTGGTAAGTAAAAAGGTCTTTTCCACAATAGATAACTTAATGTATCCAAAGCTAAAAGCCTGGGCAAAACGCCGCCATCCCAATAAATCATGGAAATGGATGTCAAAGAAATATTGGCAAACAGTTGGCGGAGATAATTGGGTATTCGCAACCAAGCAAGAGGGTGAAAACCCAATGCAATTACATTCACATACGGAAACAAAGATCGTTCGTCATGTGAAAGTTAAAGGCGATGTCAGTCCCTATGATGGCAACCTAATTTACTGGAGTTCAAGAATGGGTACAAACCCGGAAGCAAATACAAGGATGTCTATACTCCTTAAAAAGCAAAAAGGGAAATGTACTCACTGCGGATTGTATTTTCGAGAGTCAGATGTACTGGAGATTGACCATAAAATCCCTCTAAGTAAAAAGGGAAAAGACGAATACAAAAATCTCCAGATTTTACATAAACACTGCCACGATACAAAAACAACTGAAGATGGTTCAGTTGGAGGTACGCACGACAAGCGTCAATTCATTGAGGAGCCGGATGAGGTGAAAGTCTCACGTCCGGTTTTGAAGACGAGCGGTTCTCGTGAGGGAATCGTTTAGTTCAACGCTACCTTGTCCGATGAGCAAGAGTTTGGCTTCGTTGAGTGGACGCACTTCACCGCTACGGAGTAATTGCAAGTAATTAAAAATGTCTTCAACTGAACCAACATCATCAGAAGATCCTAAAATCTCTGGTGAAATAGGAAGCGGATTTCTCCGTAAATCTAGTTTTTTCAATTTCGGCAAACTTTCAATCGCCTCTGGAATCTGAGTTATTTGGTTGGAACGCAGATAAAGCTGCGTCAGATTGGTTAATTTAGCGATCGCCTCTGGAATCTGGGTAATTTGGTTGCCATTGAGGTTAAGGGTAGTCAGATTGGTTAAATTAGCGATTGCCTCTGAAATCTGGGTAATTTGGTTGCCACTGAGGTTAAGGGCAGTCAGATTGGTTAAATTAGCGATCGCCTCTGGAATCTGGGTTATTTGGTTGTCACTGAGGTTAAGGGTAGTCAGATTGGTTAAATTAGCGATCGCCTCTGGAATCTGGGTTATTTGGTTGTCACTGAGGTTAAGGGTAGTCAGATTGGTTAAATTAGCGATCGCCTCTGGAATCTGGGTTATTTGGTTGTCACTGAGATCAAGCTCAGTGAGATTGGTTAAATTAGCGATCGCATCAGGTATTTCTATGATTTGATTATCAAAAAGATCAAGCTCAGTGAGATTGGTTAAATTAGCAATCGCATCAGGTATTTCTGTGATTTGGTTATTCCAAAGTTTAAGCTCAGTGAGATTGGTTAAATTAGCAATCACATTAGGTATTTCAGTGATTTGGTTGTTAGAAAGGTAAAGCACAGATAGATTGGCTAAGTTTGTAACTGCTTCTGGTATTTCCCTGATTTGACTTTCACCAAGGTAAAGCTGCGTCAGATTGGTTAAATTAGCGATTGCCTCTGGAATCTGGGTTATTTTGTTGCCACTGAGGTCAAGCTCCGTCAGATTAGTTAAATTAGCGATCGCCTCTGGAATCTGGGTGATTTGGTTTCTATAGAGGATAAGCTGCGTCAGATTGGTTAAATTAGCGATCGCCTCTGGAATCTGGGTGATTTGGTTTCTATAGAGGATAAGCTGCGTCAGATTGGTTAAATTAGCGATCGCCTCTGGAATCTGGGTTATTTTGTTGTTACTGAGGTGAAGCTCCCTCAGATTGGTTAAATTAGCGATCGCCTCTGGAATCTGGGTGATTTGGTTTCTATAGAGGATAAGCTGCGTCAGATTGGTTAAATTAGCGATCGCCTCTGGAATCTGGGTTATTTCGTTGTCACTGAGGATAAGCTGCGTCAGATTGGTTAAATTAGCGATCGCATCAGGTATTTCAGTTAGCTCTACTCGAATTAAGATAAGTTCCTCTAAATGTAGTATTTGCGTTACCACATCGAGAATGCTCTCTAAAGGATTGCCACTAATATCCAACTTACGCAAATTAGGCAAATTCAATAGTTCGAGTGGAAGCGTTTTTAAATTGTTGCCTGAAACCTTTTCGAGAAAGGGGTTTCCTACTTCTTCATAATCTTCAACCTTCTTTCCCAAAATCAAAGACTCAAGCTGCTTCAACTTACCAATTTCTACAGGTAACTCAGTCAACTCTTGCCCCGACAAGTCTAACTCTTGCCAATCCTCAGCCACCGCGCGATCTATCAGTACCAATAACTCATCCTGCGTCATAATTCCAAGGAGAAGGGTAAAAGGAAAGAAGATTGATGAAGATTATCTTAACTGATTAGGGAAAAATGCTAGACCATGATTTTTTGGCGGTCTGTCAGTTCGCTGTTTGGGATATTGTGGATTTAGGCGTAGGCGTAGCCCGTCGTAGACATCGCGACTTGAGATGTGGCGATCGCACATATCTAAATTTGGTTTCTAGCTATCTCTGTCATGATACTTGCGATCAATTTTTGGCATTGTTGCAATTATGGCGATGCCTTTCGCATTTGTTATTTCGGCGAACTCATTTGCTATTTCGGCGAACTCATTTGCTATTTCGGCGAACTCATTTGTTATTTCGGCGAACTCATTTGCTATTTTGGCGTATTCATTTGCTATTTCGGCGTATTCATTTGCTATTTCGGCGAACTCATTTGCTATTTCGGCGAACTCATTTGCTATTTCGGCGAACTCATTTGTTATTTCGGCGTATTCATTTGCTATTTCGGCGAACTCATTTGCTATTTCGGCGAACTCATTTGCTATTTCGGCGTTCGCATTTGCTATTTCGGCGAACTCATTTGTTATTTCGGCGAACTCATTTGTTATTTCGGCGAACTCATTTGTTATTTCGGCGTGGACATAACGCACCCTACTGGCGTTTATCACAAGCTTGAGGGGAAAAACTTACTGCAACTTTTCCCCTGATCCCCTGCACCACAATAATTAGTCTTTTGTAGAGACGGCTATTTATCGCATCTGAATAGAACAACATTGACCATGAGCTTATTAACATCACAGATATTCTGCCAACTCGTAAGATGATTCAAAACTGGGTAAAGTATTTGGGTTTTGCATTAGGATTTACGCATTAAGATTCTCTAGGAAAATTGGGTGTAAAGTTTCCTATTAACGCTGCCAATCATACATTAATCGTCCATGACGATCGCGCACAAGTTCCCATTCTCCATGACGATATCGTTGTCCATGATAACGTATAGAGCGATAGCGTCGTCTATAATAATGTTGTCGATTCCGCTGGCGTTGATAATAATATCTTCCAGTTCGTTGCCGTCTATGATAACGTCGTCGATTCCGTCTGTGAGCTAACAAAAACTCTTCACTTTGCTCTCCAGCTAATTTTGTTTGTGCGTCAATACTCTGTTGATTGAGAACATCATTGCGAGTATTCTCTTTGGCTTCAACCAAAGTAGGTGGATAAATGAAGGCTAATAACAGGAACACAATTGAGGATAGCTTTTTGAAACGATTCACGTCTTTGCTTTTCCTAAACTATTGGTAATCATTTTATTTAATACTTAAGTGGAGAAATTATATAGTTCAAAATTCACAAGGTTGACTAACGTAAATGTAATTGAAGGTACATATAGCAGTTCCCATTCAGATGCAGTACAACGTTATATTGCAAGTTGTAGGGGCACGTCGCGTCAACGAGAACTGCTATATATTAAATGTAAAGATTTACTTAGAGAGGATCTAAGCTAGCACTTACGCACTTTACACATTGACCATTATGTGAAGAGTCAGCTTATTAAACTAAAAGTCTTACCCTGCCTCGTTCCCAGGCTGTGCCTGAGAATGCGATCAAGGTGGGTTGCTTGATGCAATCTGCTGTGAGTATTGGTTGTATATGTGTGCGATCGCTAGAGCCAGTAAGATATGCTGAATCAATTAAGCACTGCTGTAGCAAAAAATGCTCTAGCTAGCCATAGTTAATTAGTTTTTTGCAGATTGCTAATTGTAAAAAATATTTCATCATCAGCGATCTGGCTATTATAATCAATGTTAATTTTAGTTGGATAACCAAGTTTTGGATCGTATTCTACAGTCAAGTTTGCTGCTTTACGAATCAGCGCATCCCTGATGATATTAAAGAGTTTAGGAATTGTATTATATTGTTGAAATAATTCGGACTCAGCTGGCTTTTGAGTTGCTTTATAAGTAATAGAACTTGTAACTCGATTACGTACTTTAATAATCACTGGTTCTGTGGCTTTCGGTAAACAATTACAACTTCTAGTGAATTCATAGCGATAGTTAGAGATTTTTTGCCGTCTCCATAATCGGTAATTAATCTTAAATTGTTCCAAGGCTAAACTACTAGGCGCAGGTGTTTTGGCTACCTGTATAGGAGGAGGTTGAGATATTACAGGTGCACTAAAACCTAAAGATGCGACTAAAACAGCACTAATTGCAATTGGTAAGCGCATATAAATCCATTCTTAACTCCAACTGTTCACTTTAACGTGCTTCAAGATGATTGCCAAAATATTGAAATTATTTGTGACACTCAACGCTGGCGATCGCAATCTGGATAATCTGCTTGAGGGCTACTTCGGGGGATAAATCATCGGCCACAAGAAACACTCTAAAACTTTATCCCACGAAAAGAATCAACCAAACATTTGATAAATGTCGTGTTAGTTATTATCTGGTTGCAATTCATCTCCTGCTAAGTCTTTTCTGCGGAACGCTGCACTAACGACTGTGACGGGAATCCTCTGACTCCATTAAGATAGATTCAAGTTCCCAGGAGCAATATCTCCTGAACATGGGTTTAGATTTTGGAAAAACCCTTTGTTCTTCACATCGGGTTATCGGCTGTATATGTTTTCTGAAGTTAAAAAATGTCTCATGTTAGCCATACCTTTGGCAGCAGCACAACTGGCTCAATCTGCAACTGGTTTTGTGGATACGGTAATGATGGGTTGGTTGGGAAGTCAAACCATTGCATCTGGAGGTTTGGGAGCTGTTATCTTTAGTTTTTGTCTGTTTATTTTTACTGGTATCGTTTCTGCTGTCAGTCCATTAGCTGCCCAGGCATACGGAGCCGGAAATAGAGAAAAAATTGGCACAATTGTCCGGCTTGGACTAGGGATATCTCTGGTGCTAGGAATACCAATTACATTGTTACTTTACAATGGAGGCGCTTTACTACTTTTACTAGGACAGGATGCTAACACGGTAGCACTAGCAGAGATTTATTTAAGAGCGATCGCACTGGGTTTTATTCCTGCTTTAGGCTTTGCAGTACTTAAAAGCTTTCTTTCTGCTCTGTTGCAACCGCAATTAGTTATAGTGACTGTGGTTTTGGGTACTCTGTTCAACATCACAGCTAACTATGTGCTGATGTTTGGCAAACTGGGATTCCCGGCGATGGGTTTAGCTGGTATCGGTTGGGCAAGTACGCTTTCACTTTGGAGTATGTTTGTTGCTTTAGCAGTTTATATACATAATCAGCCTCGCTTTGCAGTTTACAGTATTTTTCGACCTTCGTCTCACGAAGCTTTTCCTTTAGAGCATCGCCGGATCATTGGCGAGATTTTTCAGGTTGGATTGCCCATTGGGGGTCTAATTACGGTCGAAGCCGGACTGTTCACTGTTGTCACTTTCTTGATCGGACAATTGGGAACAAATGCCCTTGCTGCCCATCAAATTGCTTTACAAACAATTTCGATGTCATTCCAGATGGCACTAGGCATTTCTCTAGCGACAACAGTTCGTGTTGGACAATTAGCCGGACAGAATGACCTAGTTGGCACTCGTCTAGCTGGATATGTAGGCATTGCCATTGCAGCTTTATCTATGAGTGTAGTAGGCATTGCATTTTGGTTAGTGCCGAAGTCAATTATTTCTCTTTATATTGACATCAATAATCAGAACAATGCAGATGTGGTTGCCCTCGCCGTGAAATTGCTAGCAGTCGCGGCAATTTTTCAAATAGTTGACGGTGTGCAAGTTACTGCCGCAGGAGCATTACGCGGACTCAAAGACACTCGAATCCCGATGCTGATTGGCATTTTTGCTTATTGGTGTGTTGGTTTATTCACTGGTTATACTTTTGGGATCTCGTTGGGGTCTGGGGCTATTGGTCTTTGGTGGGGATTGGCTATTGGTTTAGCGATCGCTGCAATAATCCTAACTTGGCGGTTTAGCACCAGGAAAACTAATAACTATTGAAGAAGAAGTCAGAAGTCAGAATTCAGGAGTCAAATTATAGTAACTTAGGTTGAATGGAAAAACAAATCTCAGGTAACGGATTAACTAAATTTCAAGTACTGATTATGGCGATCGCATCTGGTGTATGTGTTGCTAACGTTTATTATAATCAGCCAATCCTCAAAGAAATTGCATCTTCTTTTCAAGTTGGTGAAGGTGAAGCGGGTAGCATATCTGTGCTTTCACAAATTGGTTATGGTTTTGGGCTTTTCTTTTTAATTCCCTTGGGCGATAAAATCAACAAAAAAACATTAATTCTTTCCTTACTTCTATGTTTGTTTTGTTTGTTGATAGCCATGACGTTTTCACAAAATATCGTCCAGGTTTGGATATTGAGCGTAGCAATTGGAATTACCACAGTCTCCGCTCAGGTTATTCTTCCCTTAGCAGCAAGTATAGATAGAGTGACTACAGGTCAAACTGTAGGCAGTATTTTTACTGGTATATTGATTGGCATTTTAGGAGCAAGGGTTTTTAGTGGATATATCGCTGAATCCTTTAGTTGGCGTTATGTATATGGATTTTCAGGAGTAATGATTTTAATTGTTACTGTCTTGCTCAAGATTTACTTGCCTAATGTAAATAATGAATATAGTGGTGGTTATTTTGATTTACTAAAATCAACACTTCAACAATTAAAACGTTTTTCCTTATTGAGAGAAGCATCTTTAATTGGGGGATTAATGTTTGGTGTCTTTTGCTCATTTTGGACAACCTTGACTTTCCATTTAAGTGGAGCACCTTTTAATTTTCAATCTGACACGATTGGGATGTATGGCTTTGTAGCGATCGCAGGTGCATTAATGGCACCAATTTTTGGTAAATTAGCCGATCGAGGTAATTCCCAACGTTCCTTGACTATTTATGTATCTCTAGTGATTGTAAGTTTAGTAATTGCTAAAATTGCTTCTAGTTCAGCGTTAGCGATCGCTGTTGCTGTATTGTTTCTCGATGTCGGTGTACAAGCAATTCAAGTCACCAATGTGGCAAGGATATACACTCTTGATGCCCAATCGAATAGTCGCATCAACACAGTTTATATGACTACCTATTTTATTGGTGGTGCTGTAGGTACTAGCATTGGTCTATTATGCTGGCATCTTGGTGGCTGGAATTTGGTGACTTGGCAAATGTTAGTTTTTACTTTGCTTACATTTCTTGTTATAGTCAGACCAAAAATAACTACAGCAAGCATAAATAATAAATAGTCATGGCGATCGCCATAACATTTGTAATTCAAGACTCAGATTTCACCCTAGCGTTGCTGTATGCTAACAACGTAGATTACTGAGTCCCTTTGTTTTATCTTCACGACTTTACAGTATCAAGAAACGTTGTGATTTTAGTCTACATAATCTGTTGGTAATTGCGAATCAACAGTGTTATTTGAAACTATTGGGCGGCTACCATCTATCTCTAGGGTATCCTGAACTTGAAAATTACTCTTGGCAATCGGACGTTGACCATCTATGTCAAGAATTTCTTCAACCTCTAAATCACTAGGGTCAATTGGACGCTTACCGTCTACAGCTAGCATCTCATGTTCTTGAAAATTACTCTTATCGATCGGGCGTTGACCATCTATATCTATTGTTTGATCGCTATGATTTTCATCTTTTGCAATTGGGCGCTGACCATCTATATCTATTGTTTCCTTAATCTCAATGTTACTTGGATCAACTGGACGCTGACCATCTATATTAATTGTTTTAGTTAACTGTTTTGGTTCGTTAGATAATAAATCAATATTAGTTTCAGACACTTTTTTATCCCGATTTAAATTGTTTTTCTTACTCTCAGCTTTGTTTTTGTCAACCATATTTTTTATTGTTATTTATAAACTATCTATCTGCTGCCAATATCTAAGAATGATTTATCTGTCAGCTAAAGGGACTAAGTTTGGGTAAATAGTAGGAAAATTTGTTTATCTAATAAGATACTGAAGTGGAATCAAAAAATCCTCTACCACAGCACAGAATATATCTCTGACTTTAGAGGGATTTTTCATCTTTCAAAAAATACTTAATTAAAGTGTTCGAGAAAAGTGAGATTTTCTAACGCAGCCAAATCGGGTGACAGCAGCAGTGATTATAAGTCCAGTACTGTTCGCGTAGCGTCTCCGTCAGCAGAAGGCAGGTTCCGGGGGTGAGTAGCGAAGTTTGGATAAGTCTCGATTCGAATGGGCTTTATCGTTCAACAACTGGTGTGTTCGAAGTTTGCCAAAATAGCTAGTATGGAGAAAGCTCATTTATTTGCTTTTGGCAAGCCACAAACAAAAAGTACAATTCCAGCACTATCGCATTTCAGTTGTCGCAAGAAATTGATAACGTAGACGCTTCGGCTTACCACAGGCTACTGCAAAGGAAGAGAGATGAGAAGAAAAGAATTTGATGTGGGTGAATATGTCGATCAAATGGGGTTTTTGTTGGATTTGCAGTTAACAGATGAGTATCGAGATGGTGTGGTGGCAAATTTTGAGAGAATTATGGCGATCGCTAATCTGGTGAATTCTTTCCCTTTACCAGAGGAAATTGAAGTTGCACCAGTTTTTGAACCATAATTGCTTCAAGAATAGCTATGTTGATGTTTTAGTGAAGCAAAAACTATTGCTGACTGCTATTACTCAAAAAGCTAAACGCGCTATCTCTTAATATTTCAGCATGAACTTTGATTCAGCCGATGCCATAACAATATCAACTGCTGTACGCGAAGGTAAAGTTAGCGCAGTAGAGGTTACGAAAGCTGCGTTAGCACGAATAACAACGCGAAATCATCTATTCAACTGTTTTACAACTATAACTGCTGAGACAGCTTTAACAGATGCAGCACTGATTGACAGGGAAATTGCCCAAGGTAATGATCCTGGAGTGCTTGCTGGTGTGCCTTTTGCGGTAAAAAATCTTTTCGATATCGCTGGTTTTACGACTCTGGCGGGATCGAAAATCAATGCAGTAAACCCAGCAGCTACTCAAGATGCAACCGCAGTAGCGAAGTTGAAGCAAGCGGGTGCTGTTCTGCTTGGTGCTTTAAATATGGATGAGTACGCTTATGGGTTTGTAACAGAAAACTCCCATTACGGTGCTACTCACAACCCCCATGATTTACAGCGAGTTGCTGGTGGTTCATCGGGTGGTTCGGCGGCGGCGGTTGCGGCTGGGTTAGTACCGCTGACATTGGGTTCTGATACTAATGGTTCAATTCGCGTTCCGGCGGCGTTGTGTGGCGTTTTTGGTTTCAAGCCAACTTATGGAAGGTTATCTCGTGCTGGAGTAGCTTTATTTTCTAGCAGTTTTGACCACATTGGCCCTTTTGCGCGTTCGGTGCAGGATATCGCGATGGTGTTTGATGTGCTTCAGGGAGAAGACGATCGCGATCCCATTTGTACAAAGCGTCCCCCTGAATTATGTTTACCACAGCTCAAACAAGATATTTCCGATATTAGAATTGCCATTGCAGCTGATTATTTTACCAAAGGTGCAGAACCGGCAGCTTTAGCAGCAGTGCAAAAAGTAGCTGATGCAATAGAAGTTACTGAATACGTAATCATACCAGAAGCAGACCGCGCCCGTGCAGCAGCCTTTGTGATTACAGCTAGCGAGGGTGCAAATCTGCATTTGGATAAGTTGCGATTGTGTCCTGAAGATTTTGATCCAGCAACACGGGATCGCTTTTTGGCTGGGGCATTAATTCCTAGTATTTGGTATCTTAAAGCACAACGGTTTAGAAGATGGTATCGCGATCGCGTTCGGGAAGTTTTTCAAAATGTCGATATCATTCTTGCCTCAACTACACCAATTTCTGCACCATTAATTGGTCAACAAACCATGATTTTAGATGGCGAAGAAATTCTTGTCCGTCCTCATTTAGGGTTGTTTACTCAACCATTATCTTTTATTGGTTTACCCGTTTTATCAGTACCAATTCAGCGCCCAAATGCCTTACCTTTAGGTGTGCAATTAATCGCAGCACCATATAATGAAGCCTTAATTTTACGGGTTGCGGCTGCGTTAGAGGCAAAGGGTATAGTTTCAGCACCAGTAATTTTAAACGCTTTCAACTCAGAGGCTGTTTGAAAAATCTAATTTATTACACAAAGACGCGATAAATCGCCGTCTCTACAATAGTCTTTCGTCTTGACGGCGATTCATGCGTCTCTTGCTTTAACCAAACTTCACGTGGGAATAATATTATACTTCATCAAAAGCAGCCGGATAAACAACCTTGCCTTTATACTGCTTTTGATAGTTTTGCAGTGGTTTCACCATGAAAAATTCCTCTGGTACTGGAAAAGGAGACTCGATTTCATAAACAACAGAAGGCTGAAAACCAAAGCGAGTATAGAAGTGGGGATGACCTAGTACAATTACTATGGCTTCTTTCTTTGCCTCTGCTATTTCTAACCCTGCTTTTATTAGTGCGCTGCCAATTCCTTGTCTTTGAAACTGTGGATGAACTGCCAAAGGCGCTAAACCAAGTACTTGTAGTGCTTCTTCAGCCACTAGGTCAATATAGCTGAATAAAATATGACCGACTACAATATTTTCAACCTCTGCAACTAGAGAAAGTTCTGAAATATAACGGTTAGAATTGCGAATTTTCTCTACAAGTTTAGCCTCGTTTTCCTGCGCAAAAGCTAGTGTATTAACCTCAGCTATTGCTGTGTAGTCTGACAGAGTTTCGCAACGGATATCGATCATTTTAAAACTAATTCCATAAAAATCCAGTTTGCTCGATGTTCGAGAGGAATCTCGGTTTTTTCTAAATACGGCTCAATATTCTGAAAGCCAAATACACGATAAAGTGCGTGTGCTTCTTTTGCAAAAGGGGCACTGTCTAAACGTATCCTTGAGTAACCAATGTAGGCAGCTTAAAAGTTGGGTGTAAATGTCTCAATTTTATCAAAATATTATAGTTAATTTGAGAGATTTGCTAAAGCGATCGCAGAATTTTTTGCTCAGGCTCCAAAATGAAAAATTCTATTTCTGCTTTATGTCAATAGGCTATCAGAAAGAATGAAAAAACGCCTTTAGAGAGAATCGGCAAACAATGAGAGTGTGGTAATCTCCAGTTCAATATTTCTTTGGCTGCATAGTATCACTTAACTGAAAAACTTGAGGTAGGGAACAGAATGGAAATTGATTTTACAACTATTTTAGGGCTAGTAGCAGGAGTACTGACTACACTCGCATATCTCCCTCAACTTATTAAAACTTGGCAGTCCAAATCAGCCAATGACCTTTCTTGGAGTATGTTAATTATTCTTTGTGTAGGTATTATTTTATGGTTGATTTATGGTTTTTCTGTTCATGATATTCCTTTGATTGCTGCTAACATTGTTACCTTACTTATTGCATCTGTGATTTTAGTGCTGAAGATTAGGTACAGCTCAGGTACAGATAAAGAAGGCAAGAAACAGGAAGCACAAGGCAGAACCGAAACCACATAGATTAAGAGTTGAAGGCAGGAAACAAAAGTCAAATGCCAAGGGTAGAGACGCGATTAATCGCGTCTCTACAAGAGTCAAGAGTTATGTATTTTTCCCTCATTTCCCACTCCCTCATTTCCCACTCCCTCATTTCCCACTCCCTCATTTCCCACTCCCTCATTCCCCCGCTCAGAACTATTTTGGTTAACTCTAGACCAACTGCACGTAAACCCGTAGTATCGAATATGGAGTTTATGTTCATCAGTCTCTACCTGGATAATTTTAAGCAAAGTTTATACCTCCGCTAAATAATTGAATAAAAATACACAAGTTAGAGTGACAATTACTAAAGTTGATTTCGCGCTTTGAGTTGCAGATATCGCTCAACTAACTGATCGGCAATTTGATTTGCTGGTGCATCTAGCACCAATACACCTTTTTGTTTCAGTTGGGCATAAGCTACTTGTCGTTGCATTAATAAATCTAGTGCTACTGCACGGGTATAAGCACCTGCAACATCATCTGTAAAAGTGTGTGCTAGACGATCGACTTGTGGATCTCTCAAAGTTACGCAAAATGGAAGGTAGCGGGGTGCTAGTTTGGAGAGTGCAGCTAGGAGTTCTGTAGAGGCGGTAACATCAACTAAGTCAGTAATCACTACTACCAGCGCCCTCCGAGTTTGTCGCTGCAAAACATTTGTCACCGCTCCCAAATAATCAGATTCAAATAACACTGGTTGAATTGGAGTTAAGCGATCGATTAGCTGATTTAAATGATGTTGACCGCGTTCTGGGGGAATCCACGTATGCATTTGGCGGTCAAATACACCAACACCCACGCGATCGCCTCGATGTAAACCTGCCAAGGCTAAGGATAAAGTTGCATTCAATCCCCAGTCAAATCGCTGCAAATTCTGCACTTTTGCCGTCATCAGCCGTCCGCGATCGAGTAAAATCAGTAATGTTTGTTCCTGTTCTGGTTCCAAAACCCTCACCAGTGGCATGGCATTACCATAAGCGCCAACCCGACGGGCAGTAGCTTTCCAATCGATAAACCGCAAATCGTCACCAGTGCGATAGTTCCGCAGTTCGGCAAACTCTGTACCAATACCAGTTTTGCGAGATTGGCGCATCGATCCAGATGATTGCAGTGTCAGACGAATTGTCAGCGATCGCAATCCCACTAAATCAGGATAAACTTTCACTGGCAGACTTTGAGAAATTTGCCAATCATCCCAAGCTAATCCCCAAAGCCCCAACTGTCGAACTTGAATATTCCCCCAAGGAAACTCTCCCCGTTGTGTTGGGTGGACGGTATACGTTAATTCCTCAGTGCTGTTACTGGGAATAATGGCGCTGAGTACAGGTGCAGACATGCCAAATCCTGTTGGGTAATAGTCGCGGATTTCAATTTGAGCGTCGGTATTTAGCGATGTCACCTTTAGCACTACGGGATTATCACGCCCAATAGATAATCGTGACGGTAATTCGCGGGTAATTTGCACGCGAGAACGCCGCACCCGCAAACCATCTACAAGCATCAGTCCGAGAATAATTGCATCAAATAGCACAGTGATGGCGATGGTTACTCTAATGCTGAGAAATAAGGATAGGATTGGGGCGATTGCTATACCCAAAACCAACAATAAATAAACTCGTTTGGAAGGAACCATTTTTTAGAGCCAGAAGTTAGGAGTTAAGTATAAGGTGAATTTCAATGTAACCGAAATAAGAAGACTTGCTAATTTTTTTATTTTATGCTTGTAGAAAAATAGCTACCTAATGTACTATTTTTTTTGGGTGAAGTAGTAGCAAGCTATATATTGGACGGGTGTATGAGAATCTTGCTAATCGAAGATGAAGAAATTTTAGCAAGTGTCTTGTTGAAGTCTCTGACTAAGCAACACTATGTTGTTGATGTCGTACAAGACGGACAAATGGGTTGGGAATACACGCAAAGTACGAACTATGACCTGTTACTAATAGATGTCGGATTACCGAAACTGGACGGTATTACATTGTGTCAGCGATTGCGTTCTGGTGGTTGCTTCACTCCGATTCTGTTGATGACGGCGAAAGATGGTAGTAGAGAGCGGATTCAGGGACTTGATGCAGGTGCAGACGATTATCTGATCAAACCTTTAGATTTGGAAGAACTGCAAGCACGGATACGGGCGCTGATCCGTCGAGGCGATCGCCCCTGTACTCCTATACTGGAAGTAGGCTCACTACGACTAGATCCCAGTAGTTGCGAAGTCACATATAACAACAAACTGCTGGAATTAACAGCCAAAGAATATAGTTTACTGGAGCTATTTTTACGGAATCCATCGCGTGTTTTCAGTCGGGGGGATATCATTGAGCATTTGTGGACTTTTGACGATCCACCCCAAGAGGAGACTGTAAAATCTCACATCAAATACTTACGACAAAAGTTGAAAGCAGTCGGAGCAGTAGACTGGATTGAAAATGTTTATGGTTTGGGATATCGGCTGAATCCTGGAAGAGAGCAGGGGAGGCAGGGGAGGCAGGGTGGCAGGGGAGCAGAGGGGCAGGGGGAGCAGGGGGGAAAAGAAAAATCGCAAGTTGTAAGTCCTCAAGTTGAGGAGCAGTTTCAGCAAGCAATGGGTGGCTTGTGGAAACAATATGAAGGATTGATGGTGCAACGGCTGGCGGTGTTGGAAGAATTAGCGGCAGCACTTTCTAACAAAACCCTGACTCAGGAGTTACGCAAATCCGCAGAACGAGAGGCGCACAAATTAGCTGGTGTCTTGGGGATGTTTGAACAAGACAATGGCACTCAGCTAGCGCGGGAAATTGAACAGATTTTAGGGAAAGATGGTGATTTGTCAGTAAGTGAAAAGCGGCAATTGCTGACGCTGATTGAAGATTTGGGTAACATCATCAACCTGATGGGACAAAATGTAGATTACCAAACTTCTACTGCGATCGCACCCGAAATTAGTACCCGATTGATCTTAATTGACCCGAATCTGCAACTAGGTTCTCAGTTGCAACAACTGGTTGAGTGCATGGGAATATGCTGGCAGCAAATCAGCAACTTAGAGGATGCAAAAAACTTTCTCCAAACCACATCACCAGATTTAGTAGTGCTAAATATAGATGATATCAGCTGGCGTAAAGAAAGTTTGGCACTACTTTCGGACTTAGCAACGCGTACTCCACCCGTACCCGTTCTGGTGCTGGCTGCAACTGATGAGTTAGTAGAACGCGTAACTTTTGCTCAGTACGGGGCGCGGGGTTTTTTGGTCAAGCCTGTAACAGCTGCTCAAGTTTGGGATGTTTCATGCCAAATATTACAGCGTACTCGTTCTTTGCGAGTAAATATACTGGCAGTAGATGACGACCCGCTGATTTTAGCAGCACTGCGCCCAATGTTAGAGCCGTGGGGTATGCGGATGACAGGATTAGAAAATCCGCTACGTTTCTGGGAAGTATTGCAATCTACTAAACCGGATTTGTTGATTTTGGATGTGGAAATGCCTCACATCAATGGTATCGAACTTTGCCGAGCAGTTCGTACCGATCCCCAATGGCAGGAATTACCGATTGTGTTTCTAACTGCTCACCGAGAGATGGAAACTGTGCAACAAGTGTTTGCTGTTGGGGGAGATGATTATGTGGTTAAACCTGTTGTTGGGGCAGAACTATTGGCACGCATTACCCATCGCTTAGAACGCAGCCGTTTACTACAATCGTTTTCTACTAAAGATCCCTTAACTGGGCTAGCAAATCAGTTTCAGTCTAACCGCGACTTGCAGCACCTAATTGCTCAAGCCGAGAAAAATCAGCAATCTGTTTGCTTGGCGATCTTACGTGTGACTGATTTTCGTCAAATTAATATCAAGTATGGTCATCAGGCTGGAAACGAGGTATTGCAAAGATGGAGTCGTTTATTCCAATCGGTATTTTGCAGTGGTGAAGTGCTAGGTTATTGGGGTAATGGAGAATTTGTCATGGGAGTTTCTGGGTTAACCAAAACAGAAGTAAACCATCGCCTCGGTGAGATTTTAACTACCCTTCGCCAGCAAATATTCACAGCCTTCGATGGCGATCGCTTTCAGGTAATATGTAATTTCGCTGTAGTTGAATACCCCAATGATGGACTAACAATACAATCACTATACCAAGTCGGTAGTAACGCTGGGTATAATTCGTAATTATTCGTATTTTAGTAAAATTTATTAATTAAATCTAATTCATTTGCTTTTCTAAGCATAAAGGGAGCGATAGAACCAGAATTAGACCATTAGTGCTATGGCGCTAATGGTCTAATTCTATGACCTATTAAAAATCAAAACCCTGAATCTGAATGGATGAAACCTTTCCATCAAGTCCATTGTCGTGCGAATGATCTACCTTGATATATTCATTTTCAAAAGAATTTTCAAAAGTACCTACGACCAAATCCTTGGGAGTTTTTTGTTTGACTTTAATTGTGGTGTAATCATCATCTGCGGCAGCATCTGGGCTGTCATAAACTGTAATTATTGTGAATGGTGCAACCTCACTGAGTTTTAACGAACGAGCTTCATCATTTGGCTTAACTTTACCTGCATAATCAGGTCTATCAGAATAACTACCTAGAGTATCTTGTTGTCCTCCATTACCTTCATATAGCGTAATTGTACCCGCATACGCTGGTGTATAAATGGCTAAACTCAAAGTGAAAACAAGTAACGCCAGACCAAAAACAGCTAGTTTGATACTACGTTTTAGCATGAAACAGATTCTCCTTTGTAGATAACACAATCAATGAGCTTTAGGATTAGCTCTCATGTTCATTACTATTTCAAATTTTTAATAAAAATACAAGCGCAATAAAGCAGACATATAAAAACTTGATAATATGCTGTCAATAACATAATCAATGTTTAACTCAGTTAGGTATGCAGAGCTATGTGCCCCGACGAATGTATTTATATCAATATCCCGGCTAAACAGTATCAATTATTACTTTGACTATCGCATTTGCTATTTCGGTGTTGGGCACTGCCAAGACTTATCCCTACTTAGGTAAAATTTTAAAGATAATATGTAGTTTTGCTGTAGTCGAATATTCCAGTCAGGGACTAACGATACAATCACTATACAGATTTATTAGTATCATCCGTAGCACATGATTATTAATTTGTACAGTACTTAATTCATAATAATTACGAACTACGAATTACGTTAGCGCAGCGGTAGCGACGCAGGAGCGTCATTACGAATTATTTAACAGGAGTCGTTGATGAGCGTACAACAGCTAGAGCAGCTAAAGCAATTGCAAACCACTGTAAACAAGATGGAATTAACACTTGGTGCGATCGCTGATGCTGTAGTCTGGGTGGGAGAAGACCGACTCATTCAATGGTGCAATTCTCGTTTTGAGTCTCTAGTAAACCAACCTCACGCTACTGTCTGCGGTGGGAAGTTAACTGACTTGCTACCCCTCACACAATTAGGACAACCAGTTGCTTTACCTTGCTATCCTGATGTGCAGATACTCAATGGGGAGTATGAAACAACAAATTATCAGTTGCAGCAAGATGAGCAAATAACGCTACAAATTTCCGGTAGCTGTACCGGATTGACTAGCGATCGCTGTGCCATACTGGTGATTCGAGATATCACATTGACTCAACGAACTCAAGAATCCTTACAAGAGATTGAGGAGCGCTTGCAGACATTAATTAACGCCACACCCGATATTATCTGTTTAAAAGACGGCGAGGGCAAATGGTTGCTCTCAAACCAAGCTAACCTGGAATTTTTAGAGCTACAAGGCGTTGATTATCAAGGCAAAACAGATTCAGAACTAGCGGAATTTAGCAATTTTTATCATGATGCTTTGCTCAACTGCAATAAAACAGATGAACGAGCTTGGCAATTGGGATATGTGCATCGGGTAGAAGAAGCTGTTCCTCGCCCTGATGGGACAGTAAGCAGTTTAGATATGATTAAAGCTCCCCTTTTTCACCAGGATGGTAGACGCAAAGCCTTGGTGGTTTTAGGGCGGGATCTTAGCGAACGTAAACAAACTCAAGTAGCTTTAGAAAACTCCCTGTCTTTATTAAGCGCTATCTTTGAATCGATTCAAGATGGTATATTAGTAGTCGATAGCTCAAGTAATATCACTAGTTATAATCAAAAGTTCTTAGAAATGTGGTCAATTCCACCAGAACTTTTGACGGAACCAGATCATCCTCAGCGACTAGCATATCTGGCAAACCAGCTAAAAGACCCCGATGGATTTTTGCAACGAGTCCGAGAATTATATTCACAGCCGGAAGTAGTTAGTTACGACTGGTTAGAACTAGAAGATGGCAGAGTATTTGAGCGCTACTCTTGTCCTCAGCGCATCGGTGAACAGATTATTGGTAGAGTGTGGAGCTTCCGCGACATCACTCAGCGCCAAAGGGCAGAAGCAGCACTGCGACAAAGTGAATTACAATACCGCAGTATTTTTGAAGCAATTAATGATGGATTATTTATTACTGAAATGGAGACTGAAAAAGTCGCCGAAATTAATCCGGCGGCTTGTCAAATGCACGGTTACTCTTATGAGGAATTTCTCACTTTACATCCATCTGTTTATATTCATCCAGACTCACATTCTGTTTTTCTAGAGTTTGTCGAGAAAACACGAGCTGGTGAGCAATTTTATGGACAAGCAGTTGATATCTGCAAAGATGGCAGTTTAATAAATGTGGAAGTCAAAGGAACGACTTGCATTTACAATGGCAAGCGACACATCTTAGCAATAGTGCGGGATATTACGGCTCGCAAACGCACCGAAGAAGCGTTACGTCAAAGCGAAGCTCAGTACCGCGATTTGGTGCAAACGGCTAACTGTATAATTCTGCGTTGGGATGGCAATGGTGACATTATATTTTTAAATGACTACGGTCAAAGGCTTTTTGGTTTCGATTTAGATGAGATTATCGGAAGCAATGTTATTGGTACAATTGTTCCAGAAACGGAAACTTCTGGGCGCGATTTGCAGACATTAATGGTTGATATTTGTCAGCAGCCAGAAAATTATCTATTTAACGAAAACGAGAATTTATGCAAAAATGGCGATCGCGTCTGGATAGTCTGGGCGAATAAACCCATTTTAGATGCCCAAGGAAACTTAATCGAAATTCTTTCAGTCGGCACAGATGCCACAGAACGCAAACGCGCCGAAGCAGCCCTCCAGGAAAGCGAGTTAAAATTCCGTAGCATTGTTGAAAATGCCAACGATCTGATATTTGTCCTCTCGCCAGAGGGAATTTTTACTTATCACTCGCCAAATGTGACTGCACTGATGGGCTACAGCTTAGAAGAAATCGAAGGTCATTCTGTGGTGGAGTTTACCAAACCTGAAGACTTAGCAATTAGCGCCGCCGCCTTACAACGGGCGATAACTGGCGAAAAACTGACTAATATTGAAGTGCGATTGCGACACAAAAACGGTAGCTGGCGATGGTTCAACTTTAACACTTCCACAATTAACACTCCTAGCGGTGTTGCGATCGCTGGCGTGGGACGCGATATCACAGAACGCAAGCAAGTAGAAGAAGCTTTGCGCCGTAGTGAAATGAAATACCGCAATATCTTTGAAAATTCCCAAGTGGGGATTTTTCGCACCTGCCAAAAAGATGGATTGATTATCGATGCTAATCAACGTAGTGCCGAGATATTAGGGTTTACCTCTGCTGCTGGCTTAATTGGTAAGTATTTCACAACTGATTTATATGTCAATCCAGAAGATCGCGCACTACTTTTAGCAGAGTTAGAAGAGTCCGGTGAAGTTCGCAATTTTGAAGTAGCACTGCGGCGCTTGGATGAATCTGTTGTTTGGGTACTGTTATCACTTCGTCTCAACGCAGACGAATCTTGTTTGGATTCTGTTTTTACAGATATTAGCGATCGCAAACAGCAAGAACAAGCTTTACGCTTAATTGTTGAGGGTACAGCCGCGAAAACAGGCAATGAATTTTTCAATTCTTGCGTTCGTTACCTTGCTGAAGTCTTGCAAGTTCAATATGCCCTAGTGACTGAGTTTGATGACGAGCCAAAAACGAGAGTCCGCACTTTGGCATTTTGGTGTAGCGGGGCTATTAACGAGAACTTGGAATATGATTTACAGGGTACTCCTTGCGAACACACCTTGCGAGGCAATATGTGTCACTACCCGCAAGCAGTGCAAACAACTTTCCCGGAAGATGCCGATTTAGTGAAGATGAATGCCGAGAGTTTTTTTGGCGTTCCTCTCACCAGTTCATCCGGCGAAATCATCGGACATCTCGCAGTGATCGATGTCAAACCCATGAAGCCCGATCCGGGACGGGAACTGATTGTGAAAATTTTTGCTGCCCGTGCTGGTGCTGAATTGGAACGCAAACAAGCAGAAGCAGCCTTACAGCAAAGCGAGTTAAAGTTCCGCACTATCGTTGAAAAGGTTAACGATGTGCTATTTGTGATCAATGCTGATGGGGTATTTAACTATATTTCTCCAAATATCTTGAATACTACCGGATTTGCCCCCAGCGAAATGGAGGGTAATTCCTTGGCATTCTTTACTCATCCCGATGATGTA
Source organism: Nostoc sp. JL31 (assembly GCF_017114965.1). NCBI lineage: Bacteria > Bacillati > Cyanobacteriota > Cyanophyceae > Nostocales > Nostocaceae > Nostoc > Nostoc sp. JL31. The sequence goes on along the minus strand of NZ_JABXKO010000028.1, from coordinate 12,422 downwards.
CCCAAATGTCAAGAAGTCGCCCAAACTATCCTGGCAACAGGTGAGGGAATTTCCGGGACTGAGTACCGCGCGAAACATCGCAGTCGTGGCTGGGTTTGGCTAACTAGTAATGCAGTCCGCACACAAGATGCCCAAGGTAATTTTCAGATTGTCGGCGTAGCTCGTGATATTAACGATCGCAAACAAGCAGAAGCAGCCTTGCAACGTCGTACTCAAGCCGAAAGTTTAATCAGCAGCATTTCTCGGCAATTTATTGACCAAGATTTAGCAACAGCAATTAATTTTACACTGCGAGCGATCGCTGAATTTATTGATGCTGAACACAGTTGCATCTTTGAATGCTCCCAGGATAAACGTGAATTCAACCTGATCCATGAATGGTGTGGCGAAGATGTTGCACCATTGATTGATATTGCCAGAGGTTCGCCTGTAGAAGTTTTCCCCTATTTCTACGAGCCGATTCTCCGTGGTAGGCATCGACAAATCTCTTGTGTGGAAGATTTACCGCCGCATCTACCTGAGCGAAAACTTTTTGAAAGTATGTCGTTTCAGTCTATACTCGCTGTGCCAATGGTTCATGCTGGCAAAGTAGTTGGGTTTGTTGGTGCAGCGATGATTCACTATTCAAAAACCTGGAACCAAGAAGATATTAATCTGCTGAAACTGGTAGGTGAAATAATTGCGATCGGTCGAGCTAGATACCAGGCAGAAGAAGCGTTGAGAATTGCCAAAGAAGCCGCCGAAACTGCCAACCGAGCCAAAAGTGCTTTCCTTGCTAATATGAGTCACGAACTCCGCACCCCTTTAAATGCGATTCTGGGTTTTTCCCAATTAATGGAGCGAGACACTAGCCTCAACTCAAACCAGCGTGAATCTTTAGCTACCATTAACCGCAGTGGAGAACACTTGCTTAATCTGATTAACGATGTCTTAGAAATGTCCAAAATTGAAGCTGGACAAATCATTTTTAATCCAGAAGACTTCGACCTTTATCTGTTGTTGCAAACATTACAAGAGATGTTCCAAGTGCGGACACAGGCAAAGCAATTGTTTCTCAAATTTGAAATGGCTGCCAATCTTCCCCGTTACATCCAAACAGATGAAGGTAAACTCCGCCAAGTTCTCATAAACCTTTTGGGTAACGCCGTCAAATTTACTCAGACTGGCGGGGTAACTTTGCGGGTAAGTTTGGGGACTGAGGGAGCAGAGGAGCAGGGAAGCAAGGGAGTAAAAAAGGAGCAAGGGGAGATGAATCAATGCCCAATGCCCCATGCCCAATGCCCCATGCCCCAATCCCTACGCTTTGAAATCCAAGACACTGGACGGGGAATAGCAGCAGAAGAAATGAATAACCTGTTTCAGCCTTTTGTCCAGACAACAAGTGGTATCCAAACTAAGGAGGGAACTGGACTCGGACTGACTATCAGCCGTCAATTTGTGCGGTTGCTGGGAGGCGATATTCACTTGACAAGTCAGATTGGGCAAGGATCTACTTTTAGCTTTGACATTCAAGTGAATTTAGCCGCAGCTTTGAAAGCTGCACCAAAATTGAATAAAGGACGCGTACTCAAGCTGGCAGCAAACCAACCTGCTTACCGTATTCTCGTAGTTGATGACCGTAAAGAAAACCGCGATTTAATTGTGCAACTTCTTGGTAGCATTGGTTTTGAAATTGAGGCTGCGACTAATGGACAAGAAGCGATCGCTATTTGGCAAACTTGGCAACCTCATCTAATTTGGATGGATATGCGAATGCCTATCATGAATGGCTACGATGCCACTAAAGAGATTAGAGACAGGGAAAAAAATACAACTACAAATTTCCGCACCGTAATTATTGCCCTAACTGCCAGTGCTTTTGAAGAACAACAGGCAAGTATCTTAGCCGCAGGTTGCGACGACTTGGTTCGTAAGCCCTTCCGAGAGCAAGTGATTTTTGAAAAGATCGCTGAATATTTGCAAGTTCGTTATATCTGTGCAGAAGAAAGCAGTGAAGATGCAATAGACAAAAACCTAGAGAATACTCAATCTTCCATCTTGGATCTTCGCTCTGCAATTACCATTATGCCTGCCCAATGGCTAATAGAACTTAATCAGGCAGCCGTTGAAGTCGATGCTGAAAGGATTTTGCAACTAATTGAGCAAATTCCCCAAACTCATTCTGCTTTGGCAGAAAAATTAGCAAATTTAGTCCGCAACTTCTGCTTCGATGAAATTATTGACTTAACTGAGGAAAATATCCAATTATGAATAGCAAAACTAAATTCTTGACTTTTGTCACCGTAACACTAACAGTTTCTTCTTTGGCTATTAGTACAGTTGTAGCAAAGGCGAAACTAACGAATCAGTCAAAACTGTTTATTAACGGTATTGGCGCAGTCCAAGTTGGCATGACTGTCCCTCAAGCGGCAAAGGCTGCTGGTACTAAGCTAGTGGGCGATTCACCAAATAATAATTGCTATTATGTTAAGCCACAAAATGAACCCAAAAATCTTTCGTTCATGGTGACAAAAGGTCGGATTTCTAGAGTAGATGTGCGGGAAAATGCACAGATTACTACTCTCAAAGGTGCAAAAATTGGCGACACCGAAGCGCAAATCAAGTCTCTTTACCCAGGACAAATTCAAGTCACACCTCATAAATACGTCCAAAATGGACATTACCTAACTTTCATCCCCAAAGACCGTAGCGATCGCAACTATCGTCTAGTCTTCGAGACTGATGGTAAACTTGTCACTCAGTTCAGAGCGGGTAAATTGCCAGAAGTCGAATATGTTGAGGGCTGTTCTTAATTTCATCATCTTGCAAAAAAGTTTTGTATGTAGTATGGTCAAGCGTTTTTCAGCAAAAGATTTTAGCGGTTCTAGTAAGTTATTCGTTTCTATGACAATCTTCAATTTGCCTTAATCTGAATATTGTTGGCTTCAAAGGCTTGCCGTACCCGTAGACGAAACTCTCGCCCAACGCTCCATTGTTCCATAGGTGCGGTTTTAATCCAAACGCGCACTAACATACCCATGTGGGATAGGTCATCAATCCCCAGCACTTGGGGCGATTCTAGCAGGCGATCGCGCCATTCTACTTCGCTATACAATTGTTTGGATACTTGTTTGAGAATCTCTAAAACCTGCTTGGGGTCGTTTTCATACGCCACTACAATAGAAAAGTCTACCCGCGACCAGAGACGGGTTAGATTGCTGACATTCGTGATATTGCTATTGGGAATGGTAATTAATTTACCTTCGTTATTACGTAGTTGAGTCACCCGCAGGTTGAGATTTTCCACCAATCCGCTTTTATCTGCGATCTCAATTACATCTCCCACAGCAAATTGATCCTCCATCAAAATCAAGCAGCCATTGACCAAATCTTTAATCAGACTTTGGGAACCAAGAGAAATTGCGATACCGATCACAGCGCCCCCTGCCAAAATTGAACTGGTAGGCACATTAAATATTTTTAGAAAATGCAAGATACCCAAGGTGATGAAAACAAAAGTGATTAATCCTTTGAGTGCCCCGGAAACTGTTGCAGCTCGTAGGGCAATCCGTTGAGTTTCACTCAAAGGGAGAGAGGAATGGGTTGTCCAGACATCAGTGAGGAGGTCAATTAAGGTTTTGCCGATCCGAATAACAAGACTGATGAAAAACCAAATAACTCAGTAGTGCCAGGGGCCTGGCTACAGCGTCCGTCCACCATCTCATGAGGTAGGGGACGCGATATATGATGACCACAATCCCGATGTACCACATCAGAATAAATGCCCAAAACAGTAGCCATCTGAGCAGAGAATAGATCCCCAGTTGGCGCTTGAGGCTAAACTGTCGCCGGATCGTTTCTAGAAACTGCGATCGCCCATCGGCGATCGTGTCTGCATCTGTTTTCTTTTCACTAGTCTCTATTGTGTGAATAGTTGTGGATGTTTCTCCCTCAGATCGCTTGACCACACCCTGTTTTACCGCAGCTATCTGCTCTTGATGGCGAACTTGCAATGCCGTCTGTTTGCGAATTAGAGTTCGCCGCAGTAACCACAACACAACACTCCCCAACACTAAGCCGATGCTGATTTGCAGTGCCTGTCCAATTCGTTGCCACAATACCTGATGCGAGAAGAGTCTATTAATGCGTTCTACTTCTGCTTGTAATATTTTTTGCCACTCCTGCGCCAATTCCTCCAGAGTTTTTCCGTGGTAGTCAGCATCTGGCTCTGTTACAGTCACCAGCCTTAAAGGACGGGTCGTTCGATCGTCACTGAGCTGGAGGATTAAATCCTGATTCAGAATGGCAATAGAAATTAGAGGAGTTTGTTTGGCTTTGTTAGTTCGAGCGAGCGCTCGCATCAGCCGTTGCGTTATTTCTTCGGCACGTACCTCTACTGGAAGAGATCCATCTGGCGGTTGGCTACGATTAAAAACAGTGGGAGAGACAATCTCAAACAATAAGCTTCTATCTAAGGGTGAATACACAGACGCAATTTCATACATACCGAGGCGGGTAACACCACTAGGTGGCTTGTGCGGATCGTTGGAGGCTGCGGTAGGTAAGGAAGGTAGTTGACTGTGAGCGATCGCACTCCACCCAAACACCATTGCGAGCGTCATCACACTGACTAGCACAAACCGAATTATTGAATGGAGGAAGCGATTAAACAAGAACATAATCTATGGTAAAGTGATTGAATAACTAATATTAGTGTTAGTCATCATCCTACTTGAATTTTCTATCATCAATTAATTTTAGAGATTTTAGGGTTATTAGAGAAAATTTGGCGATCGCTTCCTATAGAAAAGCTCTAGAATTCCGAAATGGCAAAAGTTTTTGGAAAGTGACACAAGAAAGATAGTTTAAGAAAGTTTGCAAGTGTCAACTATAAAACCCACATTTAGAGAATGATATAAAATATCATCTTCGTTGTCATAACTCAGGAGTTTTATGGTAATGAAATCTTCAAATTCATTTTTAGCAGTAGCACTGGCGATCGCTTCTTTGAGTTTTCCCGTATCCGTCAAAGCCGATACCGTGAATGCCCGTTGCGATGTGTTCCCAAAAGGAGAAGACCGCGCCACATCTTCTGGTCCCTGTACCTTTTCCCAACGGCAGGGTGCGGTTAGCATTCAACTGGAAAATGGTCGTAGCTATGACCTGCTCCCTTCGGGTAATCGACCCGGCAATTATCGCGATCAAAATGGTGATGCTGCCTATCGACAAGCTGGACTTGGCGATCGAGGACAGATTTATCGTCTCGCCAATGAGTCAATTTTTGTCTATTGGGATACATCTGCCAATCGACAAAACTCAGGTAACAGAAATCGTAGGGCTGCTGCTAGGCGTCAGCCTGAAGCGGGTACTACCGTTTCTCGGTTGAGTGATTTAGTGGGGGCAAGGGCAGGACAGGCAGAAAACGCAGTGAAAAAACGGGGTTATCGATGGGTCAAGAGTGATGGTTCGGGCTACAGCTACTGGCTAGAAGGCAAAACCAACTACTGTGTAACAATCCAAACAGACCAAGGACGCTACCAATCGATCGTTTACACGGGGGGTTCACAGGATTGTCAGAAGTAGTTGCTATCTGGAAGAACAATCTAATTTAGAGGGCATTGAAAGGATGTCTTAAAAGTTAGCCGAGAAACCTGAAACCCACATTCCTTCATTCAGGCATAATGTCTGAAACGCTGGTTATTTCGTGAAGAAGCATCGTCCAGGTGACTTCTCAGACATTGTGCCTTAAGGAGTGGTACTTATTGGGACTTAGACGAATGGCACTAAGAAAAGATGAAACCTAGTCAGGGCAGGATATTGGGGGTAGGGTGTGGGGTGTAGTGTTTAAGAAAATTGAATTTTAGTGCATCAAATAGAACAACATCTTCTTCCAACCCTTAACCCCACACCCTACACCCTATACCCAAAAGCCAGTAATCTCAGGGGTTTACGCTTAACAAGCGTGCCATTCGGGACTTAGACAAAAAGTAGCCAGACTAGAAACGAGTTCTGCCACTGCTCCAGTCGCCTGAATCGCAAGTACCACGGAAATCCTCAATCCCATTAATGGCAATCCGTCCACTGCGTCGATCAATCTCAACACGCGGATAATTTAGCCCATTCACCCGGTATTTCCCCGTGATTTGCTCCGGTGTGACACGGAGATCGTTGAGGTTCCACCATCCATTAGTACCGCCTGAATTAATTGGCGGGATGAGCTTTCCGCCTAGATGAATTTTTCCCTGCATATTACGAATCTCGACTTGAACCTCGGAATCGAACTCGTTTGTCGAAGACTCTACACGATTTTGCAGTTCATAGCGATGACGACGTGAGTTCCATTCATAGCTATTGCGGCTTTCAAGACTTGGTTTGCGACCTTCACCGTAGCAGATTAAGGTCAGTTTTTGCCGCATTGAGTTGTCACTGTTGCGCTCAGGTGCGCCTTGCTCCCGGAGATAGGTATCGATCGCAGCTTGAGCTTTACCAATTTCTCTTGAACTACAGGAACGACCATTTTGAACTAGCTCTCCTTGAGGGCTAAAAAGGACAGTGCAACCGCTTCCTCGTGTCATCCCCCAACCCCTTCTCCCAATTTTGGGAGAAGGGAAGCCAATTTCAAAATCCCTCTCCCTTGGGAGAGGGATTTAGAGTGAGGGCTGATATTACTCCTCATTTATCGACTTTATTTCTTCTGGGAGTAAGGTAGTTTCATCTTTAGGACGTTCGCCATCTACGGATTTGGCTATAGTTCTATAGGGTTTGATAATTAGACTGACACCAATCGTCCAACCTAATGCAACCATCCAACCTGCGAGAATGTCACTAGGAAAATGAACCCCTAGATAAAGACGACACCACGCAATCGCGATGATGTATAAGCTGCCGAATATGAGAACTAACCAGCGCCAAGAGGTAGCCCAAGTTAAAAATAATAAAATTGCTACCAGTGTTACACTCGTCATCGCATGAGCGCTGGGAAATGCAAAACTAGACTCAGGTGCAATAGACTGCCACAATTGTGGACGCACTCGATGCATTAATTGCTTTGCGATGCAGTTAATGATGACGCTTCCTGCTGAGGCGGTGAGTAAATAAGCTAGCGATCGCCAGCGTTTTTGGAGTAGTAACATCAGTGCGATCGCACCCAAAATCGGTATCGCCGTCCAAGGCAACCCAACTGTAGCTAGGGTGACAGCTAAAACATCTAACTGTGGGTTTGTTGTAGAATGAACTGCTAACAAAATCGGCACATCCCACGGAAAGCCCGCTTGATTTTCCCATATCCTCACTGTCAGGATTTCAAATATCTGCAAAGGTAAATAGACTCCGATCAAAAGGAGTAAGAGCGATCGCCAACGAGCGATCAACAGGTTTTTGAGAAAATCAAGCGGCGATTGACTCTCTTTATTGATTTGTTTCTCTTTTTTCATATCTAAGTTAAAAAGGCCGATCGACAACTTCACTGATTACAAATTACTGGAAAATTGAGAAGTTCCACAATGTTTACAGTACGACAAATGCTTATAAGTAAGATTATGGCAGTTATGGCATTCAATGCACTGATAATAACCACAGTGTGGACAGTAAGTATCAAGATGTCGAATTTTCTTGGCACAATTGACACATTGTGATTTTTGAACTCTGCTAGCTGCTTGGATTTTAGCGTTAAAGATAAATTTTTGAAAAAACTGGATAATTCCAAAACCAATAACTGGAATCAGCAAGATATAAACATAATTTATCAGGAAAAGTAAACTGCCAAAAATGGCACTAAGTATATCAAATAAAAATTTAAATATTGCACCTACTTGGAGAAATTCAAATATTTTAACGATTAATGGGATAAAAAAGATAACTAGCAAATGCCAGCTAATTAGCGAAACAAGTCCATATCCTCTTCTTTGGGAAAACTTATGAACTAATAAAGCAATGAGAATCAGTGGTAAAAGGAAGAGAGACTGAAAACCAAGCTGGATACTTGGATACCAAAATGATGCCTGCTGATAGCCTTTTTCAACTTCTTGGAATCGATTATCATCTTTAATAAAATTTATAAAACTAATGCTTTCCGGTTTAGCGATTAGTTCATTTTTCAGAGTAAAATTTTCTTGTTTAAGAGTAGAAATTTGGCGATTATTTTCTTCTAATGCTTGTTTAGCTTTTTCCGCACTGACTTGATTAATTGATTGTTCACGACCCTGATCTGCAATTTTCTCTAATAGCGTTGAGTCATACTGAGATTTAATAGTGCCATTGGCTTGTTCAAGTCTACTAATTTTTGTTTGTTTTTGATCGATAATTCTAATAATTTGCTGCTTTTCAGGATTGTTAATCTTATCTTTGTAATCGGCATATTGTAAGCACGTTTGATAAACCTTACCCAGATGTCCTGTTTCGGCTTGTTGATAGTTTTGTTGAAAACTGAGTTGATTGTTTGTGTAAGATGGCAATGAAAGTCTAACAATTTCATAGTCTTTATCTTTAGTAGTTTTTGTCCGGTAATTTTGCCACTCTGAATAACATGGATAAGCCTCAGTCGGACTGATATGCCATCTGCTAATATCATTAAGTCCGGTAAAAACATTAATTAAGATAAAAATATCAATTATAATAATGACAATTAAACTGAATTTATTCAGTGGTTCGTTGTTGATTGTTCTTGTTTTGCTAAAAAATTGGCTCAAAAGACGGCGAATTCTGGTAAACATATTGTCTTTTCAATAAATAGAAATTCAATCCGAATCAATTTTATATGATCGGTAGTGAATAGCTGGGCAAAAATACATTTACCCATCTGAAGATTTGTTAACTACTGACGAAAAACAAAATCCCCGACAACTTTTACGAAGTCGGGGATCTGTGGTTTTCAATTCTGACAAATCAGGCTACGGTCAAAAATATCATGGCTTTCACCTGAAATTGACACAGTTGATGGCTGTGCAACTCTATTTAATACCGCTCGGTTTAAGAATATTCGTAGCGACTGTCTTAAAAGTCAAGCGATCGTTAACAAAAAACTGGGACGGTGAACGTTGGCGCAACTGAGGAACGCTGCGCTAGATTCGTCCCTGGTACGGGCTGAAAGACTTGTGGCTGGTAGTAAGGATTTTAGCAGCCCCCACCAGGCACTCCACTTCGCCGCCAAATTTTCCCCAGTTGCTGGATTTCGCATGTGGGCAAAAAAGAGCATAAGAATGCGATCCCAATTGAGTGAGCGATCGCTACATAGCTAAACTGAAATCAGCCATTTTTGTCTAATACACTCGATGCTGCTTCGTTGGAAAGAGTAGTAATGATGTCTCTCAATGGGCGCTCGCGCTCGCACTCTTCTGGTGTCTCCTTACCCAAAGAGGTATCTTTCACCAAGCGGTAAAGATCAGCTGCGCCGTAAAAAAAAAATCCGCTCAGTCAGACCTAACTCTTGAAAAGTTTCGGAAATCTCTTCCATTTCCCCTATCCAACGATGTGCTTTTGGTGTCATGGATGGAATAGAACGGGTGAGAATTGCAGCAAGTTCTGGTTGGCTACTAGATACTTCGTTCCATAGTTGCTCATCCAAGCCTAAGCGATGGGCAGCAATCAATAATTCTGTACTAATCGCTGTCAGTCCTTTGGTGAGGGCGGCGTAAGACATTTTCAATCCAGAAGCCTGACCAATTTCATCGCCAATTACTCGTATATCTAACCCATAGTTCCGCTATTGCTGGAATTCATCAGTCTGTTTTCCTGAAACATAGATGCGAGTGCGACCGGGAACTCTGGGCGGTGGGCCAATGATTGAAGCATCTACAAAAGTTGCCCCAGATGATTCAATCAGTTGGGCAATACGTTTTACTTTTTGGGGTGCAACTGCATTACCATCAACATAAAGAATCTGTTTACCCACATTCAGTACTCCAACCGTTTCTGGCAGCAATCCAGTTGGGGGTTAGTCGTGGGAGAAACACCTTATCAAACGGTCTGGGAATCTACTGTAACTCAGACAGGTGAAGCGGGAATTCTTGCTTGGCTATATGGAGGGAGCAATTCGCAGTGGACAACGAGCAGCAAAGCAAATTTTAGCTTTCGCTATGACATGAAACGCAGATTTTTCACACTTTTTTACAGATTATTACGGCAAACATTTAAAAGCCATGGGTACTTAAATTTTTGAATCATTGCCTGTTCTAAAGTTTGTCGTGATTTTCTCTCTACTGGAGCATCCCACCAAAAACTAATATTAACCGCCGTTTCCATCTCATAGCGATAATGTAAATCCTGATAACTGGCGATGTAATCCTTGCAGTCGTGGGTATTTTTCCAGCGTTTGTTACTCCGCTTGGTTTCTCCAACATAAAGTAATAGGGGAGTAGCACTATCAATCACAAAATACAAAGCTGCTTGACCAAAATCATCTGGCATCCGATAAAAAGCCATTGATTGTAAATGCAGTTTAAACGGATCAATCCGGTCTGGGTCGCAGTGTTTTGGTGCAATGTCAAACAGTGTTACCTTGTGGTGGTTTGTTCTCTCTCACTTTCTGCTGATATTCAAAAATCTGAGATTTCTAGTTCAGCAGGGCATCAGCACTCATCACCAGTGCCTCTGTCAAAAGTGCTGGTGTAGGTCTTACTTCTGGAAATAGGTTTAGCTGATTTGGTTCCAAGGTGATTACAAAGGGCGTGACCAACTAGCTAATTATCCCCCAGAACTGAAATGCAAGAAATCTGTTAACGGATTTACTAGAGCGTTTGCTGTTGCATTTTTGGGCTTGGCTGTGATTTATGGCAGGTTCAACCGCTTGCGGGCACCAAATCGAAACAAGTTATCTGGCAATATTGCTTTCAAGCGAGGCAACCATTGTGCCTCATTACCAACACGATAGCGTAATCGTGGGGAACGGCTACGAGCAGCAAAGACAATTGTCTGTGCAACTTTTGTCGGATCATCGCCCTGTGCAATTGCTTGAGTGACAGTTGAGCGAATCACATCACGTACATTGTCGTAATCCGCATAATTGAAGGTGGGTGGTAACATGGCATGGTTGAAGTTAGTCTTAAAGTAACCAGGCTCAATTAAAGACACTTTGATATTGAACGGGTCTAGTTCCACGCTCAGTGCTTCACTATAACCTTCGAGGGCAAATTTACTTGCACTGTAAAAACCTTGACCTGGTGCGCCAATCAATCCCGCGACTGAACTGATATTGATAATATGTCCACTACGCTGCTGTCTCATAATTGGTAAAACGGCGTTAGTGAGGCGGACAACACCCCAAAAGTTGGTTTCAAAGATTTCCTTGGCTTGTTCTAAAGAAGTTTCTTCCAGCATACTGGCATGAATTTGTCCAGCATTATTAATCAGTAAATCAATGCGATTAGTCCGTGTGAGCAACTGTTTGATACATAATTGCACTGAGTCATCAGAGGTAACATCGAGCGTTAACATTTCCACATCACCTGATGCTGGATGTGATTTGCGACTGGTACCGAAGACCCAATAACCTACAGCAGCAAGCTTTTTAGCAGTTAATTGCCCAAATCCAGATGATGCTCCTGTAACTAGCACGACCTTTTTATCAGTCATCTGTTTTCCTTTTTAGAATATAAATACGATTTCATACAACTTTTTATAGCTAAAGAAAGATTTGATTTTTGTATCAATTTAGCTGTTCTACACTAGCTTCAGTGCAGAACAGCTAAATTCTACCTAGTGAAACTTCAAAAATATCATCTTAAACCAAATTAAAAATTCCCAATATTCAGAAAGTGCAAAATATGTTGAGATGTGATTTGTGGCTGTTCAATTTGAGGGGTATGACCGCAATTTTTGAGCAATATTAGTTGAGAGTTAGCAAGAGATTGCTGAAAATTTTCTGCATCTTTAGATGGCAGCATATCATCAGTTTCTCCCCATAAAATGAGTGTTGGCTTGTCAATTTGGGCAATTCTATTTGCTAATTCAGTATAACCACCAGATTTTACATAATCAATCATGGCATCATTCCAACCAGGCATTTCTTGGTGTAACATGGCGCATTGAATAGCCAAAAGTATTTTGGTATCTAAATTAGGAAATATACTACATACATTTAATGACAAGATGTGGCGTTGACGTAGATATTCCACAGCCAAGAAGTCAAAAGGAGGAAACAAGTATTTGCTAAAGGGGGGAGAATTAGTGTAACCTAAACTATTAATTAATATTAGTGATTTTACAACTTGAGGGTAAGTGAGAGTAAAATCAATTGCAGTTGCACCTCCCATTGATGCACCTACTAATGTTATCGGTCTGTTGATTAAATTTTTCCAAAAATTGTAAAGGTGAATTCTGATTGTAGTTGGACTGTAATTTATTTCTTTTTGCCTTTGTGTAAAGCCAAAACCTAACAAATCTACTGCCCATGTTTCATTTTGAGTAGCAAGTAATGGCAACAGAAGACGGAACTCTAGGATGGAACT
>NZ_JABXKO010000049.1:0-132644 GCF_017114965.1 Nostoc sp. JL31 | reverse complement strand
GCTATGATTTCATTTTGAATGCTCTATCTGTCGCAAACATTTTTTGAATTGGTATTAAATATTGCCAGTCAGTTACGTTCTCAATTGCGGGGTGGGGCTTGCGATGTATTTATGTCGGATATGAAGGTCAAGTTAGAGGTTGTTTGAAAAGTATTTCGCTGTGACTTTAGACACTTTTAGATCCCCCCTAACCCCCCTTAAAAAAGGGGGAACCGGAGTCAAAGTCCCCCTTTTGAAGGGGGATTTAGGGGGATCTAGAATGTTTTGCTACCAAGAAGAGGACTTTTCAAACATCCTCTGAGGAGCGAGATAACTATTTTGTGAATTATCCTTGTGTGATTTTTGAAGTGTTGTCACTAAGTACCGAGGTAAGCGATCGCCAAGGCTTAGTAAGATTTTATAGGCTACGTTTATCTAGCATATCTGAATAATTCTTTGAAGAGCGATCGCAATCAAATTTTACCATACTCCTGTACGAAAAAAATCTGTCCGACTGCTTTTATATTTTGCTTCATAACCCGCAACAAACGATTCTCTAAGGTTCGATTATCCTCATCCAAAAAATCAATTATTGCCTTGACTTTCCCAGCATAATCACGATCGTGTTTAAAAATAATCATGCCAGCATGATTTGGTGCAGTGCGATGTAGATCGATAAAATCTTGGCGATTTTCCGTAATCAAAATGCGACCTGTCGCTGTGGCATACTACAAAACAACATCGTCAGGAATCCCTTGATTTGCTTGACCTGCTTCGTAGGAAGTTAATACATCGTGTCCCTTCGATCTGAGTAAGTTTACCATTGCGATCGGAAAATTTTCATTGGAGTAAAATTGTAATGCCATTAAACTAAATTATCTTGGGCAATTTCTCGATCAATTTGTTCAGTATTTTGTTCGTAGTAATGCCAAGCTGCACTTAAATCTTCCACAGTCAATCCAGGATAATTTGCCAATAATTCTTCATCCGGGGCACCTTGTTGACGATATGCTACCAAAGTCCATACGGGAATTCGTGTATTTCTAATTCGTGCTTTTCCTCCGCAAACTCCTGGTGTAATCTGAATATGATTTTGCAACATTTGCACATAATTCAATGCTTGGTCAACTAATTCCTCTGGTAAAGCTGCAATTACTTCGAGCAGTTGAGTCCTCTTATTCATGACAACAAAATCTCTCTCGCTTATTTCATCCTAACTTGAAATTTTATAGTAATTATCCTAGCGACTGTTTTGAAGCCCAATCTCAATTTCCGATAAGCGATCGCCAATACTATAAATCGACCTATATGTTTTGCGATCGCCTTTTCCCATCATCTCAAGGCGCGATGTCTACGACGGGCTACGCCTACACCTAAATCCGCAATATCCCAAACAGCAAACTGACAGATCGCCAAAATAATGATGTCTAGCATTTTTCCCTAATCAGTTAAGATAATCTTCATCAATCTTCTTTCCTTTTACCCTTCTCCTTGGAATTATGACGCAGGATGATTTATTGTTACTGATAGATCGCGCGGCGGCTGAGGGTTGGCAAGAGTTAGACTTATCGGGGCAGGAGTTGACTGAATTACCTGTAGAAATTGGTAAGTTGCAGCAGCTTGAGTCTTTGATTTTGGGAAAGAAGGTTGAAGGTCATGAATACGTAAGAGGCCGCTTTCTCGAACAGGTTTCAGGCAACAATTTAAAAACGCTTCCTCTGGAACTATTGGGTTTGTCTAATTTGCGTAAGTTGGATATCAGTGGCAATCCTTTAGAGAGGATTCCCGATGTGGTAACGCAAATACTACATTTAGAGGGACTGATCTTAATTCGAGTAGAGCTAACTGAAATACCTGATGCGATCGCTAAATTAACCAATCTGACGCAACTTCACCTCAATTCCAACCAAATAACCCAGATTCCAGAGGCGCTGGCTAAATTAACCAATCTGACGCAGCTTGTCCTCATGGACAACAAAATCACCGAGATTCCAGAGGTGCTGGCTAAATTAAACAATCTGACGCATCTTTACCTCAGTTTCAACCAAATTACCGAGGTTCCAGAGGTGCTGGCTAAATTAAACAATCTGACGCATCTTTACCTCAGTTTCAACCAAATTACCGAGGTTCCAGAGGCACTGGCTAAATTAACCAATCTGACGCAGCTTCACCTCAGTTACAACCAAATTACCGAGATTCCAGAGGTGATCGAAAGTTTGCCGAAATTGGAAAAACTAGATTTACGGGGAAATCCGCTTCCTATTTCACCAGAGATTTTAGGATCTTCTGATGATGCTGGTTCAGTTGAAGATATTTTCAATTACTTGCGATTACTCCGTAGCGGTGAAGTGAGTCCACTCAACGAAGCCAAACTCTTGCTCATCGGACAAGGCAGCGTCGGTAAAACATCCCTTATTAAGCGACTAATCCGCAATAAATATGACAAAAATCAATCCCAAACCGACGGACTCAATGTAGAAACTTGGAACGTGTCGGTCAATAGCAAAGACATCCGCCTCAATGTTTGAGACTTTGGGGGACAGGAAATTTATCATGCTACCCATCAATTTTTTCTGACTAAGCGCAGCCTCTATCTCCTAGTTTGTAATTGTCGCACCAGTGAAGAAGAAAACCGCATCGAATATTGGCTGAAACTAATCGAAAGCTTCGGCGGACAGTCCCCCGTGATTATCGTTGGCAACAAAAAAGACGAACAACCCCTCGACATCAACCGCAAGGCATTACGCGAAAAATATCCTAACATCCAAGCGATTATCGAAACCTCCTGCCAAAAAAATATCGGCATTGATGAACTTCGCACTGCTATTTTGCAGCAAGTCGGTAAACTCAAAGAAGTCTACGATCTTTTGCCACTCTCATGGTTTGAGGTTAAACAACAACTCGAATCCATGCCCCAAGACTTCATCAGCTACAACCGCTACATCGGCATCTGCCACGAAAATAAGATTCCCGAAGAACAAAACCAAGAGCAACTCATCGATCTCCTTCATCGACTCGGTTTAGTTCTCAACTTCCGCGATCATCCCATCCTTAGAGATACCAACGTTCTCAAACCCAACTGGGTTACAGAAGGCATTTACGCGCTCCTGAGCGATGAAAACCTCAAAACTCAAACCAAAGGCATTTTCACCCCCGCCGATCTCACCCGCATCCTCAATCCAGAGCGATATCCCACCAAGCGTCACGGCTATCTGATCGGGCTGATGAAGGAATTTGAGCTTTGCTTTGCACTAGAATGTCAGCCACCACAATTTCTGATTCCGGGACTTTTGCCTAAAGATGAACCAGACGAAACAGAACTCGACGACGAAACCCTGGAATTTCAATACCATTACAAAGTTCTCCCCGAAAGCATCATTTCCCGCTTCATCGTCAACACCCACGAAAAAATTCATCAACAAATCTATTGGCGCAGTGGCATAATGCTGCAATATCAAGAAAACAACGAAATCTACAACATCGCTCGGATCAAAGCCGATCCCGAAGACAAAAAAATCTTCATTACCATTAGCGAACGCAAAGAAACCCGCCGCTTATTTCTCGGCATCCTCCGCGATGTCTTCCAAAAAATCCACAAAAGTCTCCCCAATCTCGAAATCACCAAATGGGTTCCCGTTCCCGGCCATCCCAGACACCCGCCCCTCGACTACCAAGAACTACTCGGACTCGAATCAATGGGCGTTCTTGAATATCCAATCGGTAAACTTAAAATAAACATCAATATCCGTCAACTTTTAGATGGCTATGAATCACTAGAATCACGTCAGAAAATACAAAAAGGCGATCCAGAAAGCGATCGCTTCACAATTGTCAACCAGATTTACAATAGCAATCAGCAAGGAGATTTCAAACCTATGACAGAAAACACAAACAACTTTCAAAACTCAAACATTACCAACGTTGCCAACGAAGTCAAAGACAACGCCAGTCAGCAAGCCTCTAACTTCAACCAAACAAGCGGCGCAAGCGTAGCAGAACTAATGCAACTGATCGGCAACTTACGCCAAACTGCTGCCCAATTTCCACCAGAAACCCACGACGACATTATCATCGATATTGATGATGTAGAAGTAGAAATTCAAAAGCCAGAAAAAGAACGCAATTTACCCAAACTCAAAAAACGTCTAGTAGCTTTACTAACTGCTGCTACTGTAGTCGCTGCCCCCATTGCAAGTATGACAAGCTTTACAAAGGATGTTATGGAAATAGGAAGCAAATTAGGCATAGAACTAAAGCTTCCCTCTGGTAAATAAACTTTGCTAACTCTAGGGGCGATCGCATAGGTTGAGATGATACCCGTCTTTGATTTGATGAAAATTAAACTAGCGATCGCTATTCATCAATCAATATTTAAACCTAACCTACAGCAAACTCCGTATCAGAGCGCACCCTAGCAGGTTGAAAACCCAAAACTATATCTTGATATGGTACACCCAATTTTAATAACTCATAGGCAATCCCATCTTCCGTACCATCATATTGAATCCAAATCTTGCCATTTTTAATATCCAAATGTAGCAAACATCCATAATCCCTGATATCATTCTGCGTCCAACCCACATACACTAATTGATAGTGATCTCGCTCCGTATCAAAAATAGGTTGAGCCTCAACATCTTTTGCGGATTTCATCGAGCGATCAGCTTTTGCTTGGATTAGTTGTTGAATATATTGCCTGTAGAGAGCTACTTTATCCATTGCTCAATCGTCTCCTTTTCTAAGTCATAAACTAAAAGTTTAATTTGATTGCGTTGTACCACACTAAAAGCTAAGTTAAAAAAGGTTTGATAAAAAAAACGAGGTACTGCTAAAATTTGACAGACTCAAAACCTTCAGCGCGATAGCTATGCACGAAAAACCTATGCTGTATAGGATTCGCTATCGTCCCAATTACAAGATTGCGATCGCGGCATAAAGCATATAGAAAATCACAAAGTTGAAGAATACCTGTATCAACGTGTGAATAATTTTAATCAGCGTCAATTTGGTTTCACTTTTTATAAAAGCAATGCAAGTACTTCAACACGATATTTAGGTACTTCAACACGATATTTAGGTACTTCAACACGATATTTGGGTACCTCAACACGATATTTGGGTACTTCAACACGATATTTGGGTACTTCAACACGATATTTAAATGCTTGTGGACTTGGGGTGCGAGTAGCAATGGAACAGAAAACCGGGATAAGAAAATAACCCTGTTTTGTCACTCTAGGCAGAGGAAAAGTAGAAATCAGGGTGAGTTAGGGAAATAAAAATTGAACTAGTTAGGTTATAAATAATAGATTGAAGTTTAGAAAACCCCAAGGACAATTGGGGGATAGGAAAAACTGTTAACCAGGGATATATTAGGTTAAATAAGGTAAAAGGTTGAATTATTAAACGGGGATTGTTAAGAATATTCTTCCAGCCTTTTTCATCGTTCCACCAGGGATGCGAAGCTAGCTTTGATGGAGATTTTGGCACAGAAGACTGCATTTGTTCAGAGTGGAGGCTAACCATTAAATAGCTGCTACATACAATCTCCCACCAGCGTTCAATACCCGGGTAGTGAGTCAGCCGATAATCTGCCCAGCCTAATTCATTTTTACTTTGCTTTAAGCCATACTCAACCCAAGTTCTTAATCCATAAAAGTTGCCTACATCTCTTGGTGTAATGTCTGGATAGTTACTCATCACATACCAAGTAGTGTTACCAGGTAATTTCTCAATGTCTGTAGTAATCTGCCAATACCTTTTTTCTTGTCGTTTGCCGTGAATTATCTCTCTAATAAACCGATTTTCACTCCTCAAGTCTGAGAATACCCTTTTAAATCTGTGCCACTTTAAATATTGAATATGTTGCCTTGGAAGTAACTCTACAGAATGGTTTGAGCGAATCGCTACTAGATAATTTAACCCCAGCTCGTCTAATATAGATATGAAATTAGTACTACTCTCACCATATAAGCTATCTGCTAGTACTAGGTTGAATTTAAAACCCATCAACTCTAGTTTTTTCATCATTATTGCTGCTATTTGAGG
Organism: Nostoc sp. JL31; assembly: GCF_017114965.1. Lineage (NCBI taxonomy): Bacteria > Bacillati > Cyanobacteriota > Cyanophyceae > Nostocales > Nostocaceae > Nostoc > Nostoc sp. JL31. Next base: position 126,617 of record NZ_JABXKO010000049.1, on the reverse strand, counting down.
CTTTGTAAGATATTTATCTCCTGGCTTTAATCTTTCGCGTGGCTTGTATACTTCAAACAGTAATGGAAAAGTCATCCCACAGAATACACCATACGCCGTGACTGCTACAATTCCATTTTCTACTTTACCCAAATTACCTATGTACTGTCGTTTCACATAATCTGTCTTATTCCCTTTCTTTTTATCTCCTGTCTCATCAATAATTAGAATGATTGGTCTACCTTTTAGAACTTGTAAAATTAGCTATAATCGCAAAGCTCTTAACTTCTCTACATCCCACGGGGATGTAGTTAAAAAATGATGTAAACCTTGCTGATTATCCAATCCTACAATTTTTGCTATTTCTGGTAGGGTTTTCCGTTTTAGTTCAGAAATACACCCTACATGAAGGTATTTAAAAGCCTCGAAGCTCCTAACATCTGGAAACAGGCTTTTATACCATTGGCAATATTCGTCCACGAATTTTACTGTTGGTGCGGCTGGACGAGGCTGTACCATACTCTGTGTCTTGGTTCTAGCGTTTGTACCTTATTATACTACTGCCAGAGTGACAAAACAGGGATAAAATCAAAAATATCACGTGGTTAGTCCTTTGGGGTGGACGATGGAAGTGGACAGACTTCCATAGCTTGAATCAAGCCGTGTTCAAGGGTGAATCGATGACCCACGTGTTCATCAGCAAGAACTGCTCCATCCAAGTCACGCACGACTTGATGCACATCGACCAAAATGCGCCCGGCCTCCTCCGAGTAAAAGGAAACTGGCTCGACGTGCGGATTGATCTCGCTCCATTGTTCCGTCCAGTAAGCGCGAACTTCTTCAGACCCACGGACAAAACCGCCTTTGAACGCTTTCGGCCAAGCCACGTCTGGAGTCATGAGGGCAAGGGCAGCGTCAATGTCTCGCGCGTTGAAGGCTGCGTAAGCCGCACGGAGCAGTTCGATTTCTGGTGCAGGTTGATCTGACATTTATCGGTATGGTGAAGGAGATGCAGCAAGGACTAATAATTTATTGTACAGAGTTTAGCTGAAGCTTTTTTTTATCGACACTATCATGCCTGATGTCAGGTTTATTTCGAGGATTTCCCGTTTTTAATTCTTCTATTGTAAGGAAGGTTGTTTTATTTTATTATCCCGGTTTTCTGTTCCGTTCGCCACAAACAATGCCATCTCTGCTATTGCAAATCTAATGAGTGCGATCGCACTCATAATTTGCAGTTTAGAAGGTTTTTGGCGCTAACTGTACCGTATTGAATTATCAAGTTCAGTCAAAATCAAGTCTTCTAGTTTGAATATGCTCGTGGTGTTGCGGCATTTGAAGTTCATGACTAATCATTGCTTTGAGCCTCAGTAAATTGCTTGTGAGAAGTATGCCGCAGCTGAAGCCACATAGAAATTCCTGTAAAAAGTAAGATGAACAAGCCGAGAGCATTTAGGTCATGTACTCAGACCCGCGACTGAATTGTTGCACCACTAAATCTTCTTTTTCAAAGACGCTGTACTTTTTATTTTAACCCCGACTGCACGTTCCATAAACTAGCATAAATCCCATTCTTCCCCAACAATTTTTCATGTGTTCCCGACTCAACTAATTTTCCATATTCCATCACATAAATACAATCAGCATTGCGGATAGTGGAAAGACGATGGGCTATGGCTATCGTCGTTCGATTAACAGTAATACGTTCCAAAGAATGCTGAATAGCAGCTTCAGTTTCATTATCTACCGCTGAAGTGGCTTCATCTAATATCAAAATTGGTGGATTCTTTAAAATAGCCCTAGCGATCGCAATTCTTTGGCGTTGTCCACCAGATAATTTTTGACCCCGTTCTCCGACTATTGTCTCATAACCTTGGGGTAGCCGCAGAATAAAATTATCAGCTTCAGCAATTTTCGCAGCTTCGATTATTTGTTCATTGGTAGCATTAAAAGTACCATAGGCGATATTTTCAGCAATAGTACCATGAAATAAGAATACGTCTTGGCTGACCAAGCCGATACTGCGACGCAAATCACCTAGATTTAATTTTTGGATATTAATATTATCAATAGTAATTGTCCCAGAAGAAATATCATATAATCGCAATAATAATTTTACCAAAGTGCTTTTACCAGAACCTGTAGAACCAACAATCGCGATCGTTTTACCTGCGGGGATATGTAAGGATAGTTTTTTAATTACTGGCTCTCTATCTTGATAAGCAAAAGTAACTTCTTTAAAATCAATTTCACCACGAACTTGCTCAATAGGTAAAAATTTGTCTCCCGTAGCAATGTTGATGGGAGTATCTAATAAATTCATTACCCGATTGGTAGAAGCCATTGACCTTTGATATTTGTCAAATATTTCTCCTAATGTTACTAAAGGCCACAATAATCTCTGTAATAAAACGAGTAAAACACTGTAACTACCAATAGATATTTTTCCAGCGTATGTTGCCATACCTCCCCAAAACAATAAAGCTGTGAACCCTGCTAAAACTAACATTCTAATTAAGGGCACAAATGCAGCAGAAAGTTTAATTGCTTTCGTGTTACTTTTTCTATATGCTTCGCTATCTCCTGCCAATCTAGCGCTTTCATAAGCTTCAGCAGTGAAACTTTTAATTGTGGTAATACCACTAATATTATTTGCTAGTCGTGAGTTGAGAAAGCCTACCCTTTCCCGTACCTCAGCGTAGCGATCTTCCAGACGCTTTTGATAAATAAAGGAACCCCAAACAATAAATGGCATTGGTAACATTGCGGCAAAGGTAATGGAGGGGGGTAAAATAAAGAATGCACCACTAGTTAAAATGATCAGTGAAGTGATAATACTTATAATCTCATTGGCTCCATAATTTAAAAAATCTTCTAGCTCGTTGATATCATCATTCAAAATTGACATCAAGCCGCCAGTACTGCTTTCTTCAAAGTAAGCTGAATCTAATTCTTGTACATGATTGTAGGCATTTAAGCGTAAATTATGCTGGATATTTTGGGCTAAATTACGCCAAAGTCTATTATATGCGTACTCAGAAATCGATTCTAGTATCCAGACAATAATAGTGATCAATGAAAGTAGTAAAAATTGCCAAAATATATCTTTTATACCGAATTTGGCAAATACAGAATTTTGCTGTTCTACGAGAATATCTACCGCAATCCCAATTAACCAGGGTGGAGCTAAGTCTAAAATCGTATTGATGATAGAAAATGATGTTGCCTGCAAAATTTGTTGGTGATATTGGCTACCATAGTTGAGCAAACGTTGCAAAGGATGGGCTGAATTTCTCTGATTTTTAGATACTGTAGAAGATTTGGATGTGATTGCCACGACTGTTTATTGTTTGTAGTTAAGTAGGTCGGCGTAAATATTTGTAGTTGGAATAAAGCAGGAGCAGGAGGATTTTAGGCTAGTTAATTTTTCTTCACATAGTTTGATTTTTTTCCCACCGACTTACTTAGATGATTGATGGGAGCGTTGAGGCAAAATACCTAACTGCTGGGCTACTTCTTTGGTGGAAAGATTAAAAATAGACGTTCCATCAAGATAGACTGTACCACCACGGGGTTTAAGCAATCTTGCCAACCCTCTTAACAAGGTTGATTTACCACAACCATTAGCACCAACTAAACCACTAATTTGTCCGGTGGGGATTGCCAAATTTAGGTCACGGATAATCAGCGCACCATCGTAAGCTAAAGACAGACTTTTGGTTGAGAGTCCTTTCATAAGTGAAACCATTTTAGATTTTGGATTTATGAAAACCTGATTTTTGGGTTGATAAAATATTGTTTTTACCAAATTACCAATCCCCAGTCCCTTATTTTTTGCGGTTACGAATTAATAAATAAAGAAAATAAGGAGCGCCAACAGCAGCAGTTACTACCCCACAAGGAAGTTCGATAGGTGCAAACAGCGTTCTTCCTAGCAAGTCTGCCATTACAACAATCACTCCCCCCAAGAGTGCGGAAATAGGAATCAAGCTTTCATGGGTTGCACCTACCAACTGTCGTCCTAAATGGGGTGCGATTAAACCAACAAAACCAATATTTCCAGCTGTGGCGACTCCTGCACCTGCTAAGGCTACACCCACCAGTATGAGTAAACCACGTTGCCATTCCACTTGACTACCTAAACTTTTGGCGATATCATCTCCTAAATTTAAAGCGTTCAAATGCCTTGCTAATGTCAAAGCCATTGGGACAAAAACAATTAACCAAGGTAACAAGGAAAAGACTTGCTCCCAAGTCCGGCCGTAGACGCTCCCAGCTAACCAAACCAAAGCATTACTAACGTCATAAATTTCCCCAAAGGTAATCATCAAGCTGGTTATGGCACTGGCGATCGCAGACAAGCCAACACCCATTAAAATTAATAGAATCGGGGAACTACCGTTATTCCAAGCCAGCGAGTAAATTAAAATCGCCATCAGCAAAGCACCAGCAAAAGCTGAGAGAGGCAAGGTATAAATGGGTGTTGATGGAAACAGTACAATTACTATAACTGCCGCCAGACTCGCCCCAGCATTGATACCGATAATACCGGGGTCAGCCAATGGATTGCGTGTCAACCCTTGGAAAATAGTGCCAGAAATTGCCAGCGCCATTCCTACCATAAAAGCTACAAGAGTGCGGGGTAGACGCAGATTTTGAATCACGAATGGATGGTCTGGGTTTCCCGTATCTAAACCCAATATAGTTTTCACGATATCAAAAGGCGAGATTGGATATTCACCCCGTCCTATATTCATCACCATCGCCATTAGAATCGCTACTGCCAAACATAACAGTATGACTGGTACACGTCGGTCGATGCGGAAAGATATCCCTTGATAACGAATGACTAGCCAATCAACCTTCATTTCTTCACCTTTGACTTAGCCAGGTATACAAAAAAAGGAGCGCCAACGATTGCTGTCATTACACCTACAGGTAATTCCTGTGGTTTGAGCAATATACGGGCGGCAATATCTGCGACCAAGAGTAAAATTGCCCCCAAAACTGCACAATAAGGTAATATCCAACGATAGTCGGCTTTAATGTAAAATCTCACTATATGGGGAACTACTAAACCAATGAAGCCGATTGGCCCTGCAAGAGCAACGGAACTCCCTGCCAGTAAAACTACACTGATAGCGGTAATTATTTTGATCCAAGCTGTCTGTTGACCCAAGCCTTTGGCGACATCTTCACCTAAACTCATAGTGGTAATTTGTCTGCCAAGGGCAAAAGCTATTACTAATCCCATACCGACAAAAGGCAATAATTGTAAGAATAAATTAAAATCTCGACCAGATAATGAACCAGCTAACCAAAATCTAACTTCTTCGAGTGTTTGTTGACTAACAATCAGGATACCGGTGGTAAAGGAAGAAATCAGAGCAGTTAATGCCGCGCCAGCTACCGTTAAATTCAGTGGAGTGGCTCCTCCCCGTCCCAGAGAACCAAGGATGTAAACTAACACTGCTGTGACTCCCGCACCCAGAAAAGCCACAAGAGCGTAAAGACTTAGGGATGAACTGCCAAAAATAAAAATTGCGACAACGACAAAAAGGGCGGCTCCCGACTCAATACCTAAAATACCTGGATCTGCTAGGGGGTTTCGCGTCAAACCCTGCATCAATGCTCCCGATACAGCAAGGGCTGAACCGACAAGGATGGCAATTAGCGATCGCGGTAATCTCACGGTTTGAATGACTAGGTGATCGTAGGAACCATCAAAGGCTATAAAAGATGTCAAAATCTTGCCTAGAGGTATTTCTACTGCACCTAGTGTCACACTGTACACCAAACAAATTAACAGCATACACAGTCCCAACACCAGACCAAATAAGGCTGACATTTGTGGTTTTTTCAATCCTCTAGGTGACAATGTAGCGACTTCTATCATGATCTTGCCATCACTTTAATTAACACTCTCAATATTTAAGAGCTTTTTAATCATTAGAGTTGATAATCTTTCTTGATAAATATATAGATTACACGATCTTGTAGCCTTTCCCCCATTTTTAAAAGGAATAAAGGATACCCTTCTAACTTTGATATAGTTTCTCAACAAAGTGGTATTGTTAGATCAACTTATACCATTTTGGATTTTAGATTTTAGATTTTGGATTGTGAAACATCCATTGGATAAGTGTTTCAGTTTTCCATCTGTCGCAATCATTTTTCAAATTGGTATTAAATCTGACTTGAAAGTAGGGAGTGGGGAGTAGGGAGCAGGAGAGACAAGAGGACAAGGGGACTTGAGTGATAGCTTGCAACAAGTCTTTCCCCAATACCGAGTCCCCAATCCCCAAGCGTTACATCTATAGATGGTGGGTTTATGAACATGGTGGAGATGGCAGCCTGGGAATTTTTCGTACACTCGATTTTGCTCCTGAAGCAAACGGTCAGTTCCAAGGCGTTGCAGGTGATTTCTATGTGGCTGCGATTGAATTTTCCAACCCTGTACGGGCAATGGTATTTACCAGCTATGGTAATGCAAGTCAAGCTGGATCGCCCCACATTAGTGACTAGTTATAGATGTTCGCTAACACAAAGTTGGGTCCTGTGTGGCGCGATCGCTCAGATATTCTTGCTCATCTAGAAGAACGCAAAATATTCTGAGGTCAATAGTCTGCTTCTAGCGCTGGCGATGTCTGCGACGGGCTACGCCTAAGCACCAGACATCGTATGACGGCACTTTCTTTTGACAAGCGATCGCAGTTTCAGCGAGTAATTTAATCTAACATGAGCCTAAATAACACCGCTAATTTTGACTAGTGAACTAGGAGGCAAGATGGAGAACAACACTATAACGTGGTGGATATATGCATTACTTTCGGCTGGCTTTGCAGCATTAACAACTATCTTCGCCAAAATTGGGGTAGAAAATGTAAACTCTAATTTAGCAACAGCAATCCGAACTGTTGTCATCTTAGTAGTTGCTTGGGGAATTGTATTTTTTCAAGGAAATGTAGTTAATATCTTAGCTATTCCCCAAAGAACGATGATTTTTTTATTATTATCTGGAGTATCTACAGGATTATCATGGATTTTTTACTTCCAAGCTTTACAAACAGGAAAAGCTTCCCTTGTTGCACCAATTGATAAATCAAGCTTGGTATTAGTTTTATTGTTTTCGGTTATTTTTCTAGGAGAACCATTAAACTTGAAAATGATATTAGGAAGCAGTTTAGTAGTTATGGGTACTTTAGTTCTAATCCTTTAAGCTCTTAACTAAGACTACAAAGGGAGCAATGCGATTTGGTGAGGTGCTAAAACCTGGGACGGTCGATCAGGTATCTAAATAAGTCATCAATTATTGTATTGATTGCAAAAATATCGCCTTCATGCCAGCGCAATCCGTCAACGAAATAAACTTGATTTCGTTGAACCGCTTTAAGTTGTCGCCACAAAGGTTTTTGTTGGAGCTTTTCTAAACTCTCTTTAGCACTCTTGCTTCCCCAAGATAAGAAGAAGAGAACATCACCGTCAATATCAGACAGACGCTCTTCAGAAATATTTTCTATATAGAAAAAATTCCCCCTTTGTGAGGATGGGCGTTCTAGCCCAATATCATTGAGGACTCTGCCAACAGGACTTTTTTCGCCATAAGACCAAATTCCAGATAATACTTTTGTCGAGGCAACTGAAATCTGCATTTGGTGACGATGGCTACCCAAGGCTTGTTTAAGTTTTTCAATCCGCTGCCAATATTCCTCAATTAATTGATTAACAGCTTCTTCTTTATTTAAGACCTTGCCAAGGTCTACCAAATCTTGCTCCCAACGACGAGTGAGTAAATCGGGATGCCCTATTATGACCGTAGGTGCAATCGTTGATATCTGCTTATAATAAACATTCAGAATGTAAGGATCAGCCAAAATTAGGTCGGGTTTCAGGAGCAAAATCTTTTCGAGGTTTGGTTCATTTACGCTTCCAATTAAATCAACTCCATCTACTTTGTCTCGAAGATATTCTGGAAAAGGCTCACTAGAATCATATCCCGTGGCAATTGGTTTAATCCCCAATGCTAGTGTATCAGCTAAAAAACTTGACCATATCGTTATGACTCGTTGGGGCCGGAGAGGGATACAAGTCTTTCCCATCAAATGTTGCACCTTTCGACAGTTTTGCATTGGCTGTTTCAAGCTTGTAGCACTATAATTCAAATTTCTGCTACAAGCCGAAACAAGTACAAACATCAAAACTCCTAATAATAGTAGATAGATGAAGCGACGTAAAAACATTGAGAATTAATATCAATAGGATAATTGCAACACGTTGTTCAGCCGATTACCAATACAACAGCGAGTTAAAGCTCCCAACGAATAGAGCCGATGATTGTAAAGGGTGCGCCTCTTTCAAGACCTAAAGTGTAACCGTAAGTAGAACTGAAATAGTCCGTATCAAATAGATTACGAATATTGATCGCAGCGTTCAAGCGATCTCTACGGTAGAAAATCGCCGCATCGGTACGCAAGTAATTGGGTAGTTCAACCGAGTTGTCTGAAAGTGCCGCCCGCTCACCCACATAAAAAAGCCCTAAACCAAATCCCAAACCTTTGAGATCACCCTTCTGGATTTCATAGGTTGTCCAGAGGCTAGCTTGATTTTCTGGCACACCCAGCAATTTATTACCTACAGAAATGTCAATATCCTCGGTAACTTCTGCATCTGTATAGGCATAAGAACCGATCACCTTCCATCCTGGTAGAATCTCACCCGTGATATCTAACTCAATCCCTCGACTCCTTTGCTCTCCCACTTGAATCTGGAAATCACGGTTATTTTGATCCTGTATTGTAACATTCGTCTTGGTGATTTGATAGGCTGCCAATGTTGTTGAAAGCTTTCCGTCTAGAAAGTCAGTTTTAATGCCTGCTTCATATTGGGTTCCTTTGGTCGGTTCAAAGGCTCTACCATCAGGATTGAATCCAGAGGTAGGAAGAAAAGATTGACTATAGCTGGTGTAGAGAGAAACTGATTTGCTCGGCTGATACACCAACCCAACTCGGGGGCTGAAAGCACTATCATTCTGTTCGGGAGAATCAATTCCGCTATTTGTCTGATTTTGTGAAACCCAATCTAAGCGCCCCCCAACCAATAGCTTCAGATTGTCTAAAATACTGATTTGATCTTGAAGGTAAGCGCCGTAAGATTGGGTAGATGAATCGAAATTATAATTTGGAATATATACGGGGTTTGAAATGTTGTAATCTGGGTTGAAGATATCTAGATTAGGAAGAGCAGAATCGGAAATCGTAGACTCAAAAATCTGAACATTGCGATTGAAATCAAAACCCACTAAGAGTTGGTGCGAAATCGATCCCGTCTTAAACTTTCCAAGCAAGTCGATCTGTCCAAAATAGTTATCTATTGAGTATCGACGTCTTTCAGCGCTAATATCTATTAGCGAACTATCGTCTACTATATCTAATCCTCCAGCAAATGCGTCTCTAGTTCTAGTAGTAGCCACCGCAAAATTGTTACGAATCTGCCAGTTGTCGCTCAACTTTTGATTCAGGGTGTAGCCAAATTTTTGAGTCTTGGCATCAATAAAGGTTAAATCAGGATAGCCGAGAAAGAGACTCCGAGGCAGGAAGCTACCATCGCTGAAAAACCAACTGCCAGACTGATTCGGATATCCATTATAGTTAGTGTATTCATAGTATAGATTCAGGTCTGTCCTATCCCCCAATTTGAGAGTGATTGAGGGTGCGATCGTGGTTATATCTGTGTGGACGAAATCTTGAAATCCGCTCGAATCTTGATAGCTCGCAATAAAGCGATAGAGTACAGTTTTATCAGTATTTAATGGCCCTGAAAAATCGATGCTGGGTTGATAATATCCAAAATTTCCTGCCTCAAATCCAAGACTGTAGTAGGGTTCACTCAAAGGTTGTTTGGTGGTAACGTTGACGATTCCACCCGGTTCTACAGCTCCAAATAGAACTGAGGCAGGGCCTTTGAGAACTTCTACTTGTTCGATCGTCCCAATGCCTGTCAGCGAAAAGCTATCATTTGTATCTCGATAGCCATTGCGGAAATTTCCGGTCTGCACAAATCCTCTGATGACTCTGCCTCCTGAAGGCGCACCGAAGTTGGTTCCTCCATCAACAACGCCACTGACCGTTTCCACTGCCTCTTTTAAACTTCTTACCTTGCGATCTTCCAGCACCTGTCGCGGCACCACCTGAATCGATTGGGGAATATCGCGCAATGGTGTGTCGGTTTTAGTCGCAGTTGACGTTTCTGGTACGTTATACCTATCTTGATCCCCCGTCACTAACAACTCAATCGGCTCATCCTGCTGTGCTGTTGGTTCTTGCTGCGGTGTCTCGCTTGCTGGCTTTTGTTGATCTTGTGGTGTTTGGGGTTGCTGCGGTGGAGAAGTTGCTATAGCCGCAGAATTTATACCAAATACCAGCCCTGTATTATCATCAAATAACTCAACTGTGGGTAACTTTTTCTCACCCACCACCGTCACTCGGACAGTATTCGCATCGATATTTGTAACTGTTATCTCAGTAATTTCTGCAAGGGGTTTTTCGGAACGAAATGTAAAAGCTTCTCCCGATGCTAAACGCAACTGTGCGCCAGGTATATCTGCAATAAAATTATTGCCCGTACTGCGATTTGTAACTTGTAGTTGTTCCCCACGAGTCGTCTCTAAAATCAACTCCACACCTTTGTTTGTGGGATTGGCTTTAACTCCCATAATTGGTACAACTTGATCCCCACTTCTTTGTTCTGGATTTGGAGGGTTGGTTGGTGTTGGTGTCTGCACTAGCATTTGAGCGCTAGTTGCGGGAAATTCGATTTCGCTGAGTTGGGAAATGTTTTTACTTGCTTTACCAGATGCTGTTTGCGGTGAAGTAGATTTCCCTATCACTTGGGTAAAAGATTCGCCTTGAACATCTTCTTGTACTTCCTCGCCTTTAGCAGGAGCGCTGAGACAAACAAAAACCATACCTGTCAGCAGCAGGCTTTGAAACAATTTATCTAACTTCATTTATCCGCTTACACTCAATCACACTACTTGGTTGTACCTGAAGATACAATGACGATCTCTGAAAAAAATTGTCATTTAAGTTGAAATTATTTGAATCATATTATGAAGCGATGCAAGACACAAGATAATTAATAGTTTTTTTCATTTAGCTATGGATACTCAACAATAAAATCTTATGAAGCAGCTTATTTGCTTGATATACAATCAGAGATTGTATTCAATACTTACTACTCGGATTTTGCATTTTGAACTCATAATTCGGTTTGGGGAAAAGGTTACTGGGTTTGGGTTAAAGGTTTTTATTTCCCTTTCGCCCAAAACCCGACAAGTATTGAGATTGTATCTCCTAGCTAAAACTACTTTTTTGTCTTGAAAACAGGGATTGGTGACTAGGAATTAGGGATGAGGACAAGTTAATTTTCATCGGGTGGTTGCAGGCGATCGCTCGTGGAGTTTTAACTTGAAAATGGGGCATTGGTCATTTTCCCTTTGTCAGGGAATATTGATTTTTCCAGAATTGACTGTCTTCAGATGAAGTTTGTAGATTTATCATCTATCTACAGATATAAACAAAGTATTATATGTAAAACTTATACAAAGGGATTTGTTGATACTAACTTTCTATACTTTCTCTATTGCTAAAGCAACTCATTCTCGTTAGTCTAATCGAAGACAAATAAAAATTAATTGCAATAAGCTAGAGATTGCTCCCAGAAAATCACTAATTAGGATTTAGACAATTTTAAGTAATTGGCTGAATTAATTAACGATTTGCTCTTTATTTTCTCTACAGGACTTACGCAAAATCATGAAAAAACGAACCGCATACTCCTACGGAGAAGCAAGCTACGCGCAGTGTCTCGTAAGAGTTGGACGCATAGACACGAAATGGCTTCCCGAAGGGCAGGACACAAAGGAATAAGAGTTTCAGAGAGCTTTTGCGTAAGTCCTACTCTAGTCAGAGCGAGAAAAAGAGTATCAGGGTTGTATCTAGTTGAAAATCAAAATGAATCAATATTCTCATTGTGTTCTTGAAGTTTCTGGCAGTAGTTCTACATTTGTTGATTTACTGCGCTTAAGAAGCTCTATCCAGCCAAATAGAGATGCTTTTACCTTCTTGCTGGATGGAGAAACAGAACAAACAACGCTAACCTATCAAGAATTGGATAGGCGATCGCGTCGAATAGCTGCTCAGTTACAAGCATTGGGTTTGACTGGAGAACGCGCCTTACTACTTTATCCAGGCGGACTAGATTTTTTGGTTGCTTTTTTCGGTTGTTTATATGCGGGAGTTGTGGCTGTAACGGCATATCCCCCTAGAAATGAGCGCAACACACCGAGAATAAAAGCTATTTCTATAGATGCACAAGCAGCGATCGCTCTCACTACAACAGAAATCCTGCCTACAGTGCGGTCTTTAATGTCACAAAAGACTGACTTAGAATCCTTGCAGTGGCTAACTACAGATAATCTTGCTCTAGGAATAGAAGATGCTTGGCAAGAACCCTCTATTGATCGAGATACCTTAGCTTTTCTGCAATACACCTCTGGTTCTACAGGAACACCAAAGGGTGTAATGATTAGTCATGGAAACCTACTGCACAACGCTGACACAACTTACCAATTTATGGAGCATTCTCCAGAAAGTAAGTTCGTGACGTGGTTGCCGATGTACCACGATATGGGTCTGATTGGAGGAATATTGCAACCCTTGTATGGGGGTTTTCCTTGCATCATCATGCCTCCAACTTCCTTTCTCCAACATCCTTATCGTTGGTTACAAGCTATTTCTCACTACAAAGGGACAACCAGTGGTGGCCCGAATTTTGCCTATGAGTTATGTACTCAGAAAATTACTCCTGAACAAAAAGAGACTCTTGACTTGAGTAGTTGGAGTGTAGCATTTAACGGCGCGGAACCGATTCGGGATGACACTTTAGAGCGGTTTGCAGCAGCTTTTGCCGGTTGTGGCTTCCGTAAAGAGGCATTCTACCCTTGTTACGGAATGGCTGAAACAACTCTGATGGTTTCTGGTGTGCAGAAGGCAACATCACCGATTATCAAGACAGTCCAAAAGTCTGCACTAGAATCTAATCGGGTAGTTGAATCATCTGTTAAAGATGAAGATGTTTATCATTTCGTCAGTTGTGGTCGAGTCATACCACAACTGGAAGTGGCGATCGCTAATCCCGAAACCCTCAGTAGTTGTAAACCTGATGAAATTGGGGAAATTTGGGTATCGGGGCCGAGTGTTGGCCAAGGTTATTGGAATCGCGATCGAGAGACAGCAGAAACTTTCCATGCTTATTTATCAGATACAGGTGTAGGCCCTTTTCTGCGGACGGGAGATTTAGGTTTTTTACAAAATAACGAGCTTTTCATTACAGGTAGAGCCAAAGATTTAATTATTATTCGCGGTAGAAATCTTTACCCACAGGATATAGAATTAACCGCAGAACGCAGTCATCCATCTTTAAATTCCGGAGCTAGCGCAGCATTTACAGTCGAGGTTGACAACGAAGAACGGGTGGTAATCGTCCAAGAGTTGAAGTTTCGCGCCAAGCCAAATTTAGCAGAGGTTATATCTGCAATTCGCCAAGCTGTGACTGAAGAACACGAAGTACAAGTTTATGCTGTGGTTTTGATCAAACCAGGTAGTATTGCCAAAACTTCCAGTGGTAAGATTCAACGTCGTGCAACTCGCGCTCAGTTTCAGAATGGTGAATTGAATATTATTCTCAGTAACATTCTCAAAATTAGTAATATTGTCAGAGAGGAAACTCGATTACAGCGTTCCGAACTTTTGGCACTTCCTCCAAGGGAATGTCAACGGCTTTTAGAAATCTATCTGATTGAACAGGAAGCGAGAGTACTGGCGATCGCACCAGATGATATCAGTCCTGATGAACCATTAAGCGCTCTGGGGCTTGATTCTTTAAAAGTATTTGAGTTGAAAAACCGAGTTGAGGTTGATTTAGAAGTAGAAGTATCAGTAGCAGACTTCTTTGAAGGGATGAGTACGCGATCGCTAGCTACAAAAATCCTCGCTCAACTGACAACAGATGCACTACCCTTAATATCCCTTACCAAACAAGAGAAAAATACATCCATTCAGCCTCTATCTTTTGACCAGCAGGGATTATGGTTTATCAATCAGCTAACTCCCGATAGTCCTACATATAACATTCCTATAGTTATTAGCTTAAAGGGCTGCATTAATTTAGCAATTTTACAAGATAGTCTTAACGAAATTATTAGACGACACGAAGTATTACGGACAAGCTTTACAGTAGTTGATGGACAACCAGTCCAAGTTATAAATCAAGCGCCACCTTTAATTTTGGCGGTTGAAGATTTGCGTTCACTCCCAGAAGAGGAACACCTTCAAGAAGCACAACGTTTGGCTACAGAATTTGCACAGCAGCCATTTGATTTATCTGCTCAATCGCTTTTGCGTGCTAAAATTTTGCAATTAAGTGAGAAAAATTATCATTTAATTATCACTCTGCATCATATAATTGCAGATGGTTGGTCTATCGGTATTCTGATCAAAGAAATAGCTGTATTATATGAAGCATTCTCCACAGGCGAACTCCCAGCACTTCCTGAATTACCCATTCAGTATCGGGATTTTGTCAATTGGCAACGAAAATGGCTTGATTTTGAGCGTATTCAATCTTTATTGACTTATTGGAAACAAAAGTTGCAGGGTGAGCTACCTATACTAAATTTACCAACTGATCGTCCGCGTAGAAGCTTTATTTCTGATCGTCAAAAATTCAAAGGCGCTCAAGGGAAATTAGTTCTTTCTCAAACTCTGACAAAAGAGCTAAAGAATTTGAGCCGTCATTCGGGAGTAACTCTGTTTATGACCTTGCTTACAGCCTTCAAAACCTTGCTGTATCGCTACACAGGTCAGACTGATATTGTAGTAGGTTCGCCAATTGCCAGTCGTAACAGAGCAGAAATTGAGTCATTAATTGGATTCTTTGTCAATGTTTTGGTGTTGCGTACAGACCTTTCTGGCGATTTGAGTTTTCAGGAGTTACTAGCGCAGGTAAAGTCAACAGCTTTAGAGGCATACATTCATCAAGACTTACCTTTTGAAAAATTAGTAGAAGAAATACAGCCAAATAGAGACTTGAGTTACAATCCACTATTTCAAGTAATGTTCGTTCTCCAGAATGTGCCAATATCAAATCCTAGACTCTCAGATGTCTCTGTTACTTGTCAGGAGGGTTATAACGGGACATCAAAATTTGATTTGACATTATTTATGGAGGATGACGAGCAAGGGTTGGTTGCAACTTGTGAGTACAACACAGATTTATTTAATGCAGATACTATCGCTCGGATGCTAGTACATTTCCAGACGTTATTAGAAAGTATAGTTAGCAATCCCGAACAACGGATTTCAGACTTGCAACTCCTGACACCATCTGAAGTACAGCAGTTATTGGTTGAGTGGAATAATACCGAGACAAATTATCCACAAGATAAATGTATTCATCAACTATTTGAAGCACAGGTAGAGAAAACACCATCTAATATTGCTGTTATTTTTGAAAACCAAAAATTAACCTACCAGGAGTTAAATGACCAAGCGAATCAACTAGCACACTACTTACAAAAACTAGAGGTGAAGCCAGAAGTAATTGTAGGTGTCTGCATGAAGCGCAGTCCAGAAATGCTGATTGCATTGTTGGCTATTTTAAAAGCTGGCGGGGCTTATGTACCACTAGATCCAGCCTATCCCCAGGAACGCTTAAGTTTCATGGTAGAAGACAGTCAGACCAAGGTACTGCTGACTCAAAGCCATCTAGTTGAATTGTTTGCTAAATCGAATGTGCATATTGTCTGCATCGATAGAGATTCACAATTACTTAGCCAACACAGTAGAGAAAATCTGTTTAGTGAAGTAAAATCCAATAACTTAGCTTATGTCATCTATACTTCTGGTTCTACTGGTGTACCAAAAGGTGTTGCGATCGCTCATCAAAGTTGTGTTGCTTTCTTAACATGGTCAAGAGAACTTTTTACAGATGATGACCTTGCTGGAGTTTTAGCATCAACCTCTATTTGCTTTGATTTGTCAGTATTTGAACTGTTTGTTCCCCTCAGTTGGGGTGGTAAAGTAATTCTTGTAGAGAATGCTTTACACTTACCCTCGTTGGTTGCGGAGGTAAGCTTGGTTAATACAGTCCCAAGCATCATTTCAGAATTACTGCAAGTAGATGGTTTACTTCCTTCAGTCAGGACGGTTAATCTTGCTGGCGAACCACTACAAAATCAACTTGTGCAGCAGATTTATCAAAACGATCGTATTCAGAAAGTTTTTAATCTTTATGGACCATCTGAAGATACGACCTATTCCACATTTACTCAAGTAAATAAAGGAGATAGCAACGTAACTATCGGCCGTCCTATTGCCAATACACAAATTTATTTACTTGATACTAAGTTACAACCAGTACCAATCGGTGTTCCAGGAGAAATTTACATTGGTGGTGCGGGTTTAGCTAGAGGTTATTTAAACCGACCAGAGTTAACAAAGGAGCGGTTTATATCTAATCCGCTTAATAATAAACTTGAATCATGGCTATATAAAACTGGAGATTTAGCTCGTTATTTACCAGATGGAAATTTAGAGTATTTGGGGCGAATTGATCATCAGGTTAAAATTAGAGGATTTCGGATTGAGTTGGGTGAAATTGAGAATGCCTTACTCAAACATCCAGCAGTGCAGAAAATTGTAGTTTTGGCGCGAGAAGATAAACCACGTGTTCAACAATTGGTAGCTTATATTGTTCTTTTACCAGACCAAATGCTTACAACTAGTGAACTGCGAAGCTATCTCAAAGAACTGTTACCGGCATATATGGTTCCTGGTGTTTTTATCTTCCTAGACACTTTACCACTTTTGCCTAACGGAAAAGTAAACCGTCGTGCTTTACCTGTACCAGAAGACTTACGTCCAGCATTGACGACTACTTATCAAGTACCCCAGTCGGAAATGGAACAGCAGATAGCAAAACTTTGGCAAGAGGTGCTACATCTCGAACGAGTAGGTATTCATGATAATTTCTTTGACCTTGGTGGGCATTCACTACTAATGATTCAGGTTAATCATAAACTGCAAGTAAATTTGCAGCGAAATATATCAGTTGTAGAAATGTTTCAGAACCCGACTATTTACTCACTGGCGCAATATTTAAGTCAACAGCGACAGCTTTCTTTTACAGGGACGCGCGATCGCGCGAATAAGCAAATTGAGGCTATAAATCGCCAAAAACAACAATTGAGTAAGCAAGGTAAAAAGATTTATGATTAGCACTATACATAATGATGCTGTAGAAGGCATTGCCATTATTGGAATGGCAGGACGTTTTCCCGGTGCTAAAAATATTGATGAATTTTGGCAGAATTTACAATCTGGTGTAGAGTCAATTTCTATCTTCACAAATGAAGAGATATTATCTGACGGTATAGATTCCGTTACACTCAGCGATCGCAATTATGTAAAGTCTAGTGCCATATTAGAAAATATCGATTTATTTGACGCTGCATTTTTTAGTTTTAATGCCAAAGAAGCAGAAGTTACTAACCCCCAAAACCGGATTTTTTTAGAGTGTGCTTGGGAAGCATTAGAAAATGCTGGCTATGATTCCAATAGGTATGATAGTCGGATCGGAGTTTATGCTGGTGCTAGCCTAAATAACTATTATTCATTAGATTTAAACCGCGATCCTATAGGATCGGCGCAATGCTATCAAACATTAATTGGTAATGATAAAGATTTTCTGACTACCCGTGTTTCTTACAAATTAAATCTCACTGGCCCAAGTATTACAGTACAAACAGCTTGCTCTACCTCATTAGTTGCAACAACACTTGCTTGCCAAAGTTTGTTGAATTATCAATGTGATATGGCTTTAGCTGGCGGGGTTTCTATCCACGTACCCCAGAAAGCAGGTTATTTGCATGAACCGGGAGGCACACTGTCTCCTGATGGTCATTGTCGTGCTTTTGATGCCAAAGCACAGGGAACAACTATTGGTAATGGTGTAGGAGTTGTTGTCCTCAAACGATTGAGCGATGCTCTAGCAGATGGTGATTGTATCCATGCTGTAATTAGAGGTTCAGCCATCAATAACGATGGTTCTGGTAAAGTTGGCTACACAGCGCCTAGCGTCAATGGTCAAGCAGAAGTGATTGCCGAGGCAATGATGCTGGCGGGAGTTGAGCCTGAGACAATCAACTATATTGAAGCTCATGGCACTGGTACAGCTTTAGGCGATCCGATTGAGATTGCCGCCCTCTCTCAAGCTTTTTGTCGCAGTACCAACAAAAAAGGCTTCTGTGCCGTCGGTTCAGTGAAAACAAACATTGGTCATCTAGATGCAGCAGCTGGGATTGCCGGACTGATTAAAACAGTTTTAGCCCTAAAACACAAGCAGATACCAGCAAGCTTAAATTTTGAGCAGCCAAATCCCCAGATAGATTTTGCCAACAGCCCCTTTTATATCAATGCAAAGCTAGCAGAATGGAAAACAGGAAGTACTCCTCGTCGTGCTGGTGTGAGTTCCTTGGGTATAGGTGGGACTAATGCTCATGTCATTCTAGAAGAAGCACCAGTACAAGTCAAAAGTCAAAAGTCAAAAGGCAAAAGTAAATATTTGCTGTGTCTATCGGCTAAAACTAGCTCTGCCTTGGAGACAGCAACAGTAAATTTGGCTAATTATCTCAAAGCGCATCCCAATGTAAACTTAGCGGATGTTGCCTATACCCTGCAAGTGGGGCGTGCTGAGTTCAATCATCGTCGCGTGCTGGTGTGCCAAGATATCGAGGATGCAGTCTTACAAGATCCAGAAAGAGTTTTCACTCGCTTAGTTGAAAGTGGCGTTCACGTTGGCGCAGCCTCTCGTAGAGAAGTGACTCCTGCGGAGTATCGCCCCATTGTCTTCATGTTTCCTGGACAAGGCGCTCAATATGTAGATATGGGTAAAGAACTTTACCAAACTGAGCCGATTTTTCAACAACAGGTTGATTTATGTTGTAAATTGCTGCAACCCCATCTTGGGTTGGATTTGCAATCGCTGATTTATCCCAACGAATCTGAGTCAAAAGCCGCAGCAGAAAGACTGCAAAAAACTAATATCACTCAGCCTGCATTATTTGTCATAGAATATGCTCTGGCTAAATTATGGATGTCCTGGGGCATTTCTCCCCAAATGATGATTGGTCATAGCATAGGAGAATATGTAGCAGCTTGCCTTGCTGGTGTATTTTCCCTGGAAGATGCTTTGGCAATAGTAGCTATCCGTGGACGACTGATGCAACAACTTCCAACTGGTGCTATGCTTTCGGTTTCACAAACAGAAGCAGAGATTAAAACTTTACTAAATGAAAATTTAAATTTATCTTTAGCCGCCAGCAATGCTCCTGGTTTGTGCGTAGTTTCAGGAACCCATAATGCTGTAGATACGATTCATGAGCAACTTACAGCATTAGGTGTAGAGTGTCGCCGTTTGCATACTTCCCACGCTTTTCATTCTGCGATGATGGAACCGATCGTTGAGCCATTCATCAAAGAAGTTAAAAAAGTCAAACTAAATCCGCCGCAGATTCCTTTTATCTCTAACGTCACAGGAGCCTGGATAACAGCAGAGGAAGCCACAGATCCCGATTACTGGGCAAGACATTTACGCCAAACAGTACAGTTTGCAGCAGGCATCTCTGCATTGCAGCAAGAGGCAAATTGCATCATGCTAGAAGTGGGGCCAGGAAGCAGCTTGTGTACTTTTGTTAAAAAGCATTCAGATACTCCAGCACTTTGTTCATTACGACATCCTCAAGAAAAACAGTCAGATATAGCATTTTTACTGAACACACTAGGCAAACTCTGGTTATATGGAGTACAGCCAAATTGGTCAGAATTTTACGCCCACGAACACCGTCATCGTCTCCCACTACCAACATATCCCTTTGAGCGGCAGAGTTACTGGATTGAAGACTATAAACAGAGACAGGATAACAGTGCTAAACCTGTTTCATTTGGCAAAAAGCCAGATATTGCCGATTGGTTCTACTTACCTTTGTGGAAACAATCTGTACCTGCTGTACTGTTGAACCAGAAGGAATTGGTAACTCAGAAATCTTGCACTCTTGTGTTTCTTGATGAGTGCGGTTTGGCAGAAGAACTGGTAAAACAACTTCAGCTTAATGGTCAGGATGTAATTATAGTGAAGGCGGGGTCAAAGTTTACTAAGTTGAATGAGCGTGCATATAGCCTTAATCCTAGACAACGTGATGACTATGATGCCCTGCTCAATGAACTAGTAGCACAAGACAAGATCCCAAAAACGATTGTTCATTTATGGAGTGTGACTTCTGTTAGTCAGATTGAATCTGGACTCGCAGGAGTTGATAAAGTCCAAGAAAAAGGTTTTTATAGTCTGCTGTTTTTAGCTCAAGCACTTGGAAAACAGCGGATCGCAGATGAGCTTCAAATAACGGTCATTTCCAACAATATACACTCAGTCACTGGAGAAGAAGCACTATGCCCAGAAAAGGCGACTGTACTGGGAGCTGTTAAGATCGTTCCCCAAGAATATCCAAATATCAGCTGTCGTAGCATTGATGTTGTGATTCCAAGGGAAGTAAGTTGGCAAGAGGAGAAACTTGTAAATCAGCTGCTGAATGAGCTACAAATACAATCCTCCGATATAGTTGTTGCCTACCGTGGTTTTCATCGCTGGGTGCAAACCTTTGAAGCAGTCCGATTGGAAGAAGCAGAGGGAGAAACATCGCGATTAAGGCAAGGAGGAGTGTATTTAATCACAGGTGGACTCGGAGGCATTGGACTTGCTCTAGCGTCACACCTGGCGAAAGCGGTACAAGCCAAACTAGTTTTGATCGGGCGTTCAGCTTTTCCTCCTAGACAAGAGTGGGAACAATGGCTAGCTACTAACGATCGCCAAGATAATATCAGTCGTAAAATTTTGAAAGTAAAGGAACTTGAAGAACTAGGTGCAGAAGTTTTAGTACTGAACGCTGATGTGGCTAACCTAGAACAGATGCAAGAAGCGATTGCAACAGTCCAGAAACAGTTTGGCCAAATCAATGGTGTTCTTCATTGTGCAGGAATTGCTGATTATGCGGGTGTGATTTCTCGAAGAACGCGAGAGATGACAGAAAATATTATGGCCCCTAAAGTCAAGGGTACACTAGTATTAGATAGCCTTTTGAAAGATGTTAAGTTAGATTTTTTAATTCTTTGTTCATCTCTTAGTTCAATTATTTATAGAAAGAAATTTAGTGAAGTTGGCTATTGTGCTGCCAATGAGTTTCTTGACGCTTTTGCTTATCATAAAACCAATCGATCTCGTACATTCACAGTTTCTATTAACTGGACTGACTGGCAAGATGTTGGGATGTCAGTAGAGGCGGTGAAGCGATTAGCTAACAAACAAGATATTTCTGATGCTAAATCCCTATTAATGGATGCTTTATTACCTTCAGAAGGGATAAAAGTCTTTAGACATATTCTCAACAGCAGAGTCCCTAGAGTTGCAGTATCAACTGAAGATTTGACAACTGTGATTGAGCGCGATCGCAATTTTAATCCCCAAGCTCTTTTGGAATCTTTAGGCAAGAATAACCAGTCGAAATCGGTACATCAACGGCCTCAGTTGAGTAATGCCTATTTTGCTCCGAGAAATAAAACTGAGCAAACAATTGCAGATATTTGGCAAAAACTACTTGGTATTGATTTAGTAGGTATCCACGATAACTTCTTTGAACTCGGTGGCGACTCTCTAATAGGTGTTCAAGTTATTTCGCAATTAAGTAAAGAATTGCATATAGAAATTCCTGTAGTCAGTCTTTATGAAAGTCCAACAGTCAGTTCTTTGAGCAAAGCTTTAAATATGGAACAGACTGAAAAACCTATGGAAGAAAGGAGCGGACGGGGACAAAGACGAAGAGAAAAAAGAATGCAACAGAAGAGCGCTCTATAAAAAAATTAATAAAAGAGGTACTAATGAAAATCCATGAAACATTTTCTAATGTAGCAGGTTTAGATATAGCTGTAGTGGGTATGGCAGGTCAGTTTCCAGGTGCAAAAAATATTGATGAGTTTTGGCAAAATTTGCAGGATGGAGTAGAATCAATTTCATTTTTTTCTGAGAGTGATTTAGTATCTTCAAATATCGATCCTGCCTTGTTAAATAATCCTAATTATGTTAAAGCCGCATCTATACTGGAAAACGTAGAGGAGTTTGACGCGTCATTTTTTGGTTTTGAACCTAAAGAAGCTGAAGTTATAGATCCCCAATATCGTCTCTTTTTGGAGTGTGCTTGGGAAGCAATTGAAAACGCTGGCTACGATCCTGAAACCTATAAGGGTTTGATTGGGGTTTACGCCGGGGCAAATATGAACACCTACCTATTAGAAAACCTTTATCCAAACCGCGATACTATAAATCCTGTAGATGGAGCTTTACAACCTCTACATGGCAGCGGTCAAGCTTTTCTAACCACAAGTGTATCTTACAAATTAAACCTTAAAGGGCCTAGTATTACTCTCCAAACCTTCTGTTCTACATCATTGGTTGCAGTTCACTTGGCCTGCCAAAGTTTGTTGAATGAAGAATGTGATATGGCTTTGGCTGGTGGTGTTTCAATTAAAGTTCCACAAAAAGCTGGCTATTTATATCAACAAGGAGGGATGTTGTCTCCCGATGGGCACTGTCGAGCCTTTGATGCTAAAGCACAGGGAACTGTTTTCGGCAGTGGAGCTGGAATTGTTGTATTAAAAAGATTAGAAGATGCTCTTGCTGATGGAGATTGCATTCATGCAGTCATCAAAGGTTCAGCAGTCAATAACGATGGCTCTTTGAAAGTAAATTTCACTGCCCCTAGTGTAGAAGGTCAGGCGGAGGTAATCGTAGAAACCCTGAGAAATGCTGGAGTAGATGCCGAGGATATAACCTATATAGAAACTCATGGAACCGGAACGGCTATGGGCGATCTCATTGAAATCGCTGCACTCAAAAAAGCTTTTCATACTACTACCCAGAAGAAAAGTTTTTGTGCGATCGGTTCAGTGAAAACCAATATCGGACATTTAGATGCCGCAGCCGGTGTAACAAGTCTGATCAAGACTACCTTAGCGCTCAAACACAAGCTGCTCCCACCTAGTCTACACTTTGAACAAGCCAATCCCCAAATCGATTTCAACAACAGCCCCTTCTACGTCAATACCAAAATTTCTGAATGGAAGGGAGATCGCACACCCCGTCTAACTGGGGTCAATTCCTCGGGTTATGGTGGAACCAATGCCTTTGTTATTCTCGAAGAAGCTCCGCCGATCGAACATTCGGAAGAATCGAGACCCTGGCAATTGTTGTTACTCTCCGCCAAAACCATCTCTGCACTTGAAATTGCCACTGCAAATCTAATCGCGTACTTAAAGCAGCATTCAAATGTTAACCTAGCTAATGTTGCTTATACACTTCAGGTTGGTCGCAGGGCTTTCAACCATCGCCGGATAGTAATCTGCCATGACACTAATGATGCGATCGCTACTTTAGAAACACAAGATCCGAAACGGGTTTTTCAGGTCTACCAAGATCGCCTAGATCCTCCCGTCGTGTTTATGTTTCCAGGGCAAGGAGTACAGTCTGTAAATATGGCGCTGGATCTCTACCAGACAGAGCCAACTTTTCGGAAGCAGGTAGATATCTGCTCAGAGTTTCTCCAACCACATCTAGGGCTTGACCTGCGACATGTACTCTACCCCAACACAGAAAAGACTCAAGAAGCCGCGCAACAACTAAAACAGACAGCAATTGCTCAACCAGCACTCTTTGTTATCGAGTACGCCCTAGCAAAGTTGTGGATGGAGTGGGGAATACATCCCCAGGCTTTGATTGGTGAAAGCCTTGGGGAATATGTCGCTGCGTGTCTGGCAGGAGTATTTTCATTAGAAGATGCTTTGACTCTAGTAGCTGCGCGGGGACAACTCATGCAGCAGGTGCCTGAAGGTGCAATGCTTGCCATTCCACTTTCAGAAAAAGAAGTTCAACCCCTGCTAGGCAAAACACTATCTCTAGCTGAGATTAAGGAATCATCTCTTTGTATAGTTTCAGGTTTCATAGATGCTGTGGAGGTATTACAGAAGCAGCTAGCTTCCCAAGGTGTCGAGTGTATACGTCTGCATACCTCCCATGCCTTTCATTCTGTGATGATGGATGCCATCTTAGAGCCATTCACAGAGGAAGTTAAAAAAATCAAACTGAATCCTGCCAAAATTCCTTTTGTATCCAATGTTACTGGAGCTTGGATTACAGAAGCGGAGGTGACAGATCCAAACTATTGGGTGAAGCATCTGCGGCAAACAGTTCGCCTTGCTCAGAGTATGCAAGAATTGTTGAAAGAACCAGAGCGCATTTTGCTAGAGGTTGGCCCTGGGCAGACTTTGAGTGCATTCGCCCGTCGTTATTCTGATAAAGAAGCCCAGCAAATTGTATTAACTTCCTTGGGCTATGCACAAGAAAGTCAGTCGGATGTAGCATTCTTGTTAAATACATTGGGTCAGCTATGGCTGGCTGGAGTACAAGTAGATTGGTCAGGATTCTATATCCATGAGCGCCGTCATCGGATGCCTTTACCTACTTATCCTTTTGAGCGTCAGCGTTACTGGATTGAACCGAAAATACAGGTAAACGCTATCAAGACGGGTGAAAAAAAATTGCCTGCAACCTCTCTACTAGGTAAAAAGCCGGACATTGCCGACTGGTTTTATGTCCCATCTTGGAAACGCTCTCTGCTGGTTGCCCCTCAACTAAGTCAAAAGTCGGTTTTGTCTTGCACTCTTGTATTTATCGATGAGTGCGGTTTAGGTTCCGAGTTGATAAAACGACTCGAACTTGAGGGACAAGATGTGATTACCGTGAAGATTGGGTCAGCGTTTACAAAGTCGAGCGATCGCGCATATATCCTTAATCCTCGACAACGTGATGATTATGATACCTTGTTCAATGAACTTCTAGCACAAAATAAACGCCCAAAAACGATTGTTCATTTATGGAGTATTACACCGCACAGTTATACAGAATTAAGACTTGAGGAAGTTGACAAAATTCAGGAAAATGGATTTTACAGTCTGCTGTTTTTAGCCCAAGCACTTAGTAAACACCATACTACAGATGAATATCAAATCGCGGTTGTCTCCAACGATATGCAGGAAGTTGTGGGGGCAGAGTTGCTGTGCCCAGAAAAGGCGACCTTACTCGGACTCGTTAGGGTGATTGCGGAAGAATATTCAAACATTATCTGTCGTAGCATTGATGTTGTTATTCCCCAATTGGGAGTTAAGACTGAGCCGAAACTTTTGGAGCAGTTGCTCTGCGAGCTACAAACCCTAAGTTCTGAAAAGGTTATTGCTTACCGTGGAAATCATCGTTGGGTGCAAACTTTTGAGCCAATTCGATTGGAGAAAGCTACCCAAGGAATATCAAGGTTAAAAAAAGGAGGCGTTTATCTAATTACAGGTGGATTAGAAGGCATTGGTCTTGTCCTAGCACAACATTTAGCACAGACTGTACAAGCCAAGCTGCTGCTGACAGGAGGTTTAGCTTTTCCTTTACCAGAAGAATGGGAACAATGGCTAGCTACTCACGATGAGCATGATAATACAAGCCGCCAGATTCGGGAAATCCAGAAACTTAAACAGCTAGGTGCAGAAGTTTTGGTAGTCAGCGCCGATATCACCAATTTTGAACAGATGCAACAAGCGATCGCCTTAGCCCAAGAGCGATTTGGCCAGATCAATGGTGCGATCCATGCAGCCGAGGTTTCTGCTAGCGGCGTGATTTTGCAAAAAACGCCAGAAATGGTATCTAAAGTAAAAGGCACATTAATTTTAAATAAAATTCTCAAGGATATTCCACTAGATTTCTTTATTCTGTGTTCATCAATCACTTCCATTGCAAGTAAATTTGGACAAGTAGATAATGCTGCTGCTAATGCTTTTCTTGATGCTTTTGCTCGTCATAAAAGCGACCGAGATGGCATATTTACCGTATCTATTAATTGGGATTATTGGCAAAAGCTGGGGACGGGAACAGAGGCGATGAAACAATCAACACCAACTCTGGATATTTCCCCATCTCAATTAAAAGAAGTGTCTCACCCTTTATTTTATCAATGTATAGTTGAAGGGAAAAAGCAAGAGATATACATCAGCAAATTTAGCGTCATCAAACACTGGGTTTTAGATGAGCATAGGGCTATGGGTAAGGCGACACTTCCGGGAACAGCTTACTTGGAAATGGCTTTAGCTGCTTTTGAAACCCATGCTAAAAAAGGAACGATTGAAATTCGGGAAGTATTTTTCTTAACCCCCTTGGTAATAGAAGATGATGAGGAAAAAGAAGTTCGTACAGTCCTGAATAAGAAAGGAGAGGGCTTTGAATTTTTGGTAATAAGCCAATCAAACTCAGAGTCCAAACAATGGTTCGAACATGCCAAGGGCGAAATAGCCTGTATAATAGCAGCATCATCAGCAAAACAAGAACTCAGAGAAATTGAGGCAAAATGTAATCAAAAGGAAATAATTATTCCAGAAGGAGAGCATAAGCTTCAAACAGGATTTGTAGAGTTTGGTTCTAGATGGAATAACTTGAAGCAGGCAAAATTAGGAACAGATCAGGGGTTGATTGTTCTGGAACTACCCGAAGTATTTGCCACCGATATTAATTCATATAAATTACATCCTGCTTTATTGGATAATGCCACGGGTTTTCTAAGTATTGAAAACGAAGGGGTTTACTTACCGTTTTCCTATAAAAGTCTGAAAATAAAAAAATCTTTGCCAAGCAAAGTATATAGCCACATCAGATATACAGAAAATAATCAGTTCAGAGAAAGAACTTTAAAATTTAACATCACCATCATGGACGACCAGGGAAACGAACTGGTTGAGATTGAAGAATTCATCATGAGGAAAGTAGATATTGGCACAATTACTGCTGAACAGTCTGACGATAAACCTCAAAAAATTTCTTCCGTTTCTGCAAGCGAAAACTTCTCTTTAGAGATTGCTTCCCCTGGCATCTTAGATACTCTGACTTTTCGACCTAGTACACGCCAAAAGCCAGGTCTGGGTGAGGTAGAAATTGAGGTCTGCGCAGCTAGCCTCAACTTCAAGGAAGTGCTTATAGCATTGGGGTTGCTTCCTGTTCCACCGAATGTTCGTATCAACTTCGGTAGAGAGTGTTCTGGAAAAATAGTCGCTCTGGGAGAAGGCGTTAAGGGTTTTAAGGTAGGAGATGAAGTTATGGCATTTGGCGATTCCTGCTTTAACCAATTCACAACGACTTCTGCTTCTTTGGTGGCACTAAAACCAGAACATCTTAGTTTAGAAGAGGCAGCAACAATTCCCGTTGCCTTTATTACGGCTTACTATGCCTTGATAAAATTAGCTAGGCTTCGTCAGGGTGAGCGTGTTCTCATTCATGCTGCTGCCGGTGGTGTTGGGATGGCTGCCGTACAAATAGCCCAGTGGGCAGGAGCCAAAATCTTCGCCACAGCAGGCAACCCGGAAAAACGAGCATTTCTGCATTCGTTGGGTATTGAATATGTCATGGATTCCAGGTCTTTGGCTTTTGCCGATGAAGTGATTAAATATACTGATGGCAAGGGTGTAGACGTGGTTTTGAATTCCCTATCAGGAGAATTCATGACTAAAAGCCTTTCGCTTCTAGCACCCTATGGACGTTTTCTAGAACTCGGCAAACGGGATATCCTCAATAATAGCCAATTAGGTCTACGACCTTTTGAGAAATGCTTATCGTTCTTTGCTACAGATGTAGGAAATGATCTTCCTGACTTTATTTCTACGTGGCACAAAGTAGTGCAACACTTTAAAGATGGTAATTTTAATTCCCTTCCTTATCAGATATTTCCAATTACAGAAATAGCTCCCGCCTTTGAATACATGGCTAAAGCCAAACATATCGGCAAGATTGTGGTATCTTGGCAGAATCAGGAGGCTTTAAAAGCGCTGATTGCTTCAGAAGGGGAAGTTAATCAGCAAAGAAAAGAAACTGTAGCTTCTTCTGCTCGATTGGGTTCTCCGTCCACCATCCTTTCCGCAGTTGGCTCTGGTATGCAGGACAAACCTGCTATTCTCAAGGAAGGGTTATTACCAAAAGAAGTTGTAGAGTCATTTGACCGCATTTTAGGAAGTACACTCACCCAGGTTTGGGTATCGTCTCGTAATTTCTTAAACCGAGTTGAGCCGGATAATGGTTTTAACTCACAACCTTTCCAAGAAGCCTCACAAAAGTATAATCTCTCTAAACCGACACAATCACAACCTGCACTTAGTGGTGCTTATGTAGCTCCCAGAAATGAGATTGAGCAAAAGCTTGCTGTCATCTGGAAAGAACTTCTTGGGAAAGATTTGGTGGGAATACAAGACAACTTCTTTGAAATCGGTGGCAATTCCCTCCTAATAGTCCAAGTTCGCAGCCAACTGCAACAAGTGTTTAATAGTGATATCGCAACGGCTGACTTGTTTGAATATCCGACCATAAGTGCTTTAGCAGAATATTTAAGTCGGAAACAGGCCCAGCAACCTGCCTTTGGGCAAGCATATAACCGTGCTAAGAGGCAACAGGAGGTTATGGAAGAAGAAATGCAACTAATGAAGCAAAGGAGGAAAATACGTGAGTAACCAGTTGAAAGGCGTAGCCATAATCGGCATGAGTGGTCGTTTTCCAGGAGCCAAAAATACTGATCAATTTTGGCAAAATCTGTGTAACGGTGTGGAATCAATTTCATTCTTTAGCGATCGCGAGTTAGTCGCTTCAGGCGTAGATCCAGCTTGGTTGAATGACCCTCAGTACGTCAAAGCGGGGGCTGTGTTAGAAAACATTGAGATGTTTGACGCTTCATTTTTTGGCTTCTCGCCTAGAGAAGCTGAAATCATGGACCCGCAACAACGTCTTTTTTTGGAGTGTGCTTGGGAAGCGCTGGAAAATGCTGGTTATGACCCGAAAACAGACAAAAATCTAATTGGTGTTTATGCAGGGGGTAACTTAAGTACCTATTTGCTTAACAATCTGGCCTCACACCCTGAACTCATTAAAGCGCTGGAGTCGCAAATTACAATTGCTAATGATAAGGACTTTATATCCACACGAGTTTCTTATAAATTAAACCTAAAAGGGCCCAGTATTAGCGTCGGCACGGCCTGCTCTACGTCATTAGTCGCAGTTCACTTGGCGTGCCGAGGATTGCTCAGTTATCAGTGTGATATGGCACTGGCTGGTGGCATTGCGATACAAATTCCACAAAAACAAGGTTATTTTTATCAAGAAGGTGGGATGGCCTCTCCTGATGGTCACTGTCGGGCTTTTGATGCTAAAGCACAGGGCAGCCCTTTCGGTAAAGGAGCGGGTATTGTCGTGCTGAAAAGATTGGAAGATGCTGTAGCTGATGGGGACTGCATTTATGGGGTTATCAAAGGTTCAGCTATCAATAATGATGGTTCCGAGAAGGTGAGTTACACCGCACCTAGTGTAACAGGCCAAGCAGAAGTGATTGCTGAGGCTCAGGCGATCGCTAACTTTGATTCTGAAACAATCACCTACATTGAAACCCACGGAACTGCTACACCTCTAGGCGATCCAATTGAATTTAGGGCGCTTAAAAAGGTGTTTAGTGCCGGAACTAGCCAAAAAAACTTCTGCGCCATTGGTTCAGTCAAAACTAATGTCAGCCATCTGAGTTCAGCATCTGGCGTGACGGGCTTGATCAAAACAGTCCTGGCGCTCAAACACAAGATAATTCCGCCTACCCTGCACTTTGAACAACCTAATCCAGAGATTGACTTCGCCAACAGCCCCTTTTACATCAATACTCAACTTCATGAATGGAAAACAAACGGGACACCACGCCGGGCTGGGGTCAGTTCTTTTGGCATCGGCGGAACTAATGCTCATGTTGTTTTAGAAGAAGCCCCGGAAGTGGAACTTCGCAAAGAGCAGGGGAGAAAGTATCAATTGCTGGTAGTTTCTGCAAAAACTGACTCAGCTTTAGAGACAGCAACTACAAATTTGGTTAATCACCTGCAACAGCACCCAGAACTTAACCTTGCAGATGTAGTTTATACATTGCAAGTTGGTCGGCATGGTTTGAGCCATCGGCGGACAGTTGTTTGTCAAGATACTGAAGATGCGATCGCAGCCCTCCAAAATCCCAAACGAGTTCTCACTAGCACTCAGGAAACAAATCAGCGCCCAGTAGTCTTTATGTTTACTGGTTTGGGAACCCATTATATCAAGATGGGTTATGAATTATACCAAACTGAAACAACTTTCCGTGAACACCTTGATCGTTGTTGCTCGTTGTTTCAACCTTTGTTAGGTCTAAATCTTAAAGAAGTTATTTATCCTACTTCCTGTGCCAAGCAAGAAGCAACAAAAGAAAAATCGGGTATCGATTTACGCCAAATGCTTGGTCGCGATCGCCAATCCCCAGATCCCGCCGCCCAAAAACTCAATCAAACCTATCTCACTCAGCCAGCACTGTTTGCCATTGAGTATGCTTTAGCTCAATTGTGGATATCCTGGGGCATTCGTCCAGTAGCAATGATTGGTTACAGTATTGGTGAATATGTGGCCGCAACAATAGCCGGGGTATTGTCTCTAGAAGATGCGATTACTCTTGTTGCTAAAAGAGCGCAAATGATTCAAGAGTTGCCAGGGGGCGCAATGCTGGCGGTTCCCTTGACAGAGCAAGAAGTGCAACCTTTCTTGAATGAAAACCTTTCATTATCAGCAGTCAATGGCTCATTCCAATGTGTCGTTGCGGGAACTACACAGGCTGTAGAGGAATTGGCAGGAAAGTTGAGTGCTAAGGGATTAGCCTGTCGGCAATTGCAGACTTCTCATGCCTTTCATTCTTACATGATGGAGGCGATCGCTGACTCTTTCACCGAACTGGTTAAAAATATCAGTCTCAAACCACCGCAAATTCCTTATATATCTAACGTTACAGGAACTTGGATTACAGCAGAGCAAGCCACAAATCCCAGCTACTGGACACAGCATCTGTGCCAACCCGTGCTATTTGCCAATGGAGTAGATCAGTTGTGGACACAACATAGTCCAATTTTCTTAGAGGTGGGTCCAGGACAGACCTTAAGCAGTTTAACGATGCAATGTTTAGATCATGTTTCTAATGATCACAAAGTAATATTATCTTCGCTGCGCTATGCTTATGAGCGACAATCTGACCTTGCTTTCATCCTAAATACATTAGGACAACTATGGCTTGAGGGAATCAAGATAGATTGGTCGGGATTTTATGCCGATGAGCGCCGATATCGCCTTCCCTTGCCAACATATCCCTTTGAGCGACAAAGATATTGGATTGAACCGCAAAAATTATTACCTGCACAAAGAAATTTCCAGTCCCAGTTAACAGCATCAGAACTTTGGAAATCTTTGGTAGAAGCTGGTCAACTTCAAGCTAGTGCAGGGTCTGCGGTATTTGACGAGCAAATTTCTCAAGCGAAAAGAGAGTGTTTAGATCGTTTATGTATTGCTTATATTAATCTTACAACAGCACATTTAAGAGCTTTTAGCAATCCCACTAAAAAGTATTTTTTGGAAGAGTTATTTGACCAATGTCAGATTATTCCTACCTATAGAGAATTGTTCAGTCGATGGTTAGAAATATTGGTCGAACAGGGTCAGTTACATGAAGAACAAGGGCTGTTTACTAACTTTTTACCAATATCAACAGACTTTGTTAATGAGCTTTTGGTAGAAGTCAGAGCCAAATGGGCAGACACACCGCAACAAATAGATTTGCTGCAACTGTATGGCGAAAATATGGTATCTCTGCTTACTGGTAAAAAAGAACCATTGGAGTTCCATGTTTCTACTTTATTAAAATCAGGAGAATTTTCAGTCCAAGAATCGCCTGAAAATAAGTACTACAACTCAATCATGCGGGTATGCTTAGAACAGGTGTTAAAAGCACTACCACCTGAAGTTAATCTCAGAATTCTGGAACTTGGTGCTGGAACTGGTACTGGTACCGCAGAGTTATTACCTATATTGCCATCAGAGAAAACAAATTATACCTTCACTGATGTAGGAGGTTTTTTCCTGAATGCAGCTAAGAAGAAATTTAGCGATTATCCATTTGTTGAATACCAATTGCTAGACCTTGAGCGATCGCTACAAGAACAAGGATACTCAAATCACAGCTTTGATGTAATTGTAGCTTTCCAAGTGCTGCACGTTACTCGAAATATTGGAGAAACTCTCGACCGCATTCGCTCTTTACTTGCTCCTGGAGGTTTACTTCTATTTTGGGAAACAACTCAACCCAGGTTGGAATTTGAGTTCATTGACGCGCTGCTGATGAATCCGATAGAGAATCCAGAAAGCGATCGCAATATGTGCAATCCCTTTTTATCTAAGGAAAAATGGCAACAAGAACTCAAATCTCATGCTTTTGTGCAGGTGACAGCTTTCTCAGAATTCGCACCTTTTACAGACCACATAATTGTCGCTCAAGCTACTGCCCCAGCAACGCCCAAAGTATCGGCAGCATTTACAGCATTACTTCATGAACAAGAAGTTTCATTTGGCAAAAAGTCCAACATTGCTGACTGGTTCTACATCCCTTCATGGAAACGTTCGCTACCACCACAGTCAAACGGTCAGTTGAAACAAGCAGAACGCTGGTTAGTCTTTGTTGATGAGTATGGGTTAGGCGCTCAAATCGTCAAGCGCCTCGAACTTGAAGGTCATGATGTAATTACCATCAGACTTGGGGAGCAATTTGGCAACCAAAGCGAATCTTCAGAAAAGCATCTGGGTAAGCGTGCATATACAATAGCACCTCAACAACAGGATGATTACAATACCCTACTTAAAGAACTTCGCGCCCAAGACTTCATACCACAAAGAATTATTCATCTGTGGAGTGTAACCCAGTCAGAATTTGCAGATTTTGATACAGATGAAACACAAGGATTCCAGAGTTTACTATTTTTGGCACAGTCGCTAGAAAAACAGAATTTTACTGATGAATTCCAGCTTGCAGTTATCTCCAACAATATGCAAGCAGTAACTGGAGTTGAAAATCTCTGCCCAGAAAAAGCAACACTCCTTGGACTTGTTAAGGTTATCCCACAAGAATATTCAAATATAAAATGTCGTAGCATTGATGTTATTATTCCTTTATCAGAAAGTTGGCAAGAAGAGAAATTTGTAGAACAACTACTGACAGAACTTAAAGCCAATTCCTCTGACTCAGTTATTGCTTATCGTGGTTTAGAACGTTGGGTACAAACCTTTGAGTCTGTCCAATTAGATGCAAACGTCCCGGATACACCCAGGTTCAGAGAAAAAGGAGTCTACTTAATTACTGGTGGACTCGAAAAAATAGGACTTGTAGTAGCCGAACATTTAGCAAAGACAGTACAGGCAAAACTGCTGCTTTTAGAGGCTGAGGATTTTCCCAACCGACAGGAGTGGTTAGAGTGGCTGAAAACTCACGATGAGCAAGATAACATCAGCGATAAGATTCGGAAAGTGCAGGAACTGGAAAATCTGGGCGCAGAAGTCTTAATCAAGAGCGTTGATGTAGTAAATTTAGCACAAATGCAAAGTGCGATCGCTCAAACACAAGAGCAGTTTGGGCAACTCAACGGGGTGTTTTATACAACTAAGATAGCTCTAGAGAATTCATTTAGTGCCATTACAGAGATAGAACCAACGCAGTGCAAACAGCAACTTCAAGCTAAGAAACAGGGACTCTTAGTATTAGAAAAAGTTTTACAGTCCCAAAAGCTTGATTTTTGTCTATTAATGTCTTCATTAACCTCTATTTTAGGAGGATTAGGCTCTGTAACCTATTCAGCAGCAAGTCTTTTAATGGACGCTTTTGCTTACCAGCATAATCAGAAAAATCCTGTTCCTTGGATGAGTATTAACTGGGATGCATGGCAATTTGCAGCAGAAAATTCGCAAATATCTGCTAATACAAGTTTGGCTGAATTTGCCATCGAACCTTTAGAAGGTATTAATGCCCTTGAACAGATTCTTTTGTGGAGCCAATATCATCAAATAGTTGTCTCAACTGGTAATTTACAATCTAGAATTGACCAATGGATTAGATTAAAGCCTTTACAACAAAAAATTACTGCCCAAAAAGTTAATTTATCTTCTCGTCACTCTAGACCAAACTTAAAAAATGCATACATTGCTCCTACTAATGATGTAGAGCAAAAACTAGTTGAAGTTTTTCAAGAGTTACTGGGTATAGAACCAGTAGGTATTCATGACAGCTTTTTTGCTTTAGGGGGAGACTCTCTGACGGGAACTGTACTTATTTCTCAGCTTCGCAAAACTTTTCAAATCGAACTACCTGTTCGTTCTCTTTTCGAAGCCTCTACCATCGATGAATTAGCTTTGGTGATTGAGGAAATCCTCATAGAAGAGTTAGAACAATTATCTGAAAATGAAACAAGTGAGGATATCAACAAAATTCTTGATGTGCAATTTTCAAACTAGATTACAAAACTTAATCATTATAGGATGAATCGATGAAAACATCAAAAAATAACTCTCACTAATGTTAAGTAGCTATTTTGGAGTTTGTAAACAATGCTTACTAGCCCTTCTCGTCCTTGGCAGTTATTAGTAATTTCTGCAAAGACCGACTCAGAACTAAAAACTGCTACTGTAAACCTTGCAGATTACTTGAGACAGCATCGTGACTTTAACCTTGCGGATATTGCTCATACATTGCAACGCGAACAAGAGATTTTTAAGCATCGGCGGACGGTTGTTTGTCGGGATATTGAAGATGCTCTAGTTGCACTTCAAGATTCAAGGCGAGTGCTTACCAACATCCAAGAAACAGAAGAACGTCCTGTAGCCTTTATGTTTCCTGGACTTGGTACTCATTACGTCAACATGGCTTGGGAACTTTACCAAGTCGAACCCGTATTTCGCGCATCAGTTGACTACTGTTGTGAATTTCTCAAACCCCTTCTTGGTCAAGATTTAAAAGATGTAATCTATCCACACAGAGCTTCTCAACAAGACCAGCAGTCTTTGAGAGAAAATTCTCCAGGTCTGGACTTGCGAAAAATGTTAGGTCGCAGCCAGACACAAGCGGATGCAAAGATGGTAGCTGCTAAATCTTTACTCAATCAAACTCACCTCGCTCAACCAGCGATTTTTGTAATTGAATATGCCTTAGCAGAGCTATTGATGTCCTGGGGAATTCGTCCGGCGGCAATGATTGGCTATAGCATTGGTGAATATGTAGCAGCGACTTTGGCAGGGGTTTTATCTTTAGAAGAGGGTTTAACACTAATTGCTGCAAGAGCGCAGATAATTCAAAAGTTGCCAGGTGGAGCAATGCTTGCAGTTCCACTTTCGCAAACAGAGATATCTCCCTTACTCAATGATAAACTCTCACTTTCTGCGGTCAATGGCCCATCTATGGGTGTAATCGCAGGTGAAACCAATGCTATAGAAATTTTAGAACAACAGTTAACACAAAAAGGTTTAGCTTGTCGTCGTCTGGATACGTCTCATGCTTTTCACTCTCAGATGATGGAGGGTGCTATCTCTGACTTACGTGAGTTGGTAAAAACATTTAACCTGCAAGCAGCAAAAATTCCCTATATATCTAACGTTACAGGAACTTGGATAACAGCAGCAGAAGCTACAAGTCCCGATTATTGGGTTAAGCATCTTTGTCAACCTGTGTTGTTTGCTCAGGGTATGCAGGAGTTGTGGAAACAACAATATCCTATTTTGTTGGAAGTAGGCCCTGGACAGACTCTAGGTAGCTTTGCTCTGCAATGTATAGAAAATAATCCAGCAGTTAGTCAAATTATCTTACCCTCTCTTAGATATTCTTACGATAATAAACCAGACTTAGCATTCTTACTTAAAACATTAGGTAGGCTTTGGTTAACAGGAGTGCAAATAGATTGGGCGAAATTTTATGTTCATGAGCATCGTCATTCCATTCCTTTACCCGCCTCTCTTTTTTAATGCAAAAACTACCTTAAATACAATAATATCCAAAGGGAGATGAGTCAAAGTTATGAATATTCAAACAGTAGGTGTTGTTGGTGCAGGGGTAATGGGAATAGGGGTCGCACAAAACCTTGCTCAAACAGGTCATCAAGTAATACTCGTAGATATTTCGGAAAATACCCTGGATAAAGCTAAACACGAAATCAGGAATAATATCCGCTTTCAGGGTTTTTTCAAAAAAAGTGACAAAACAGAGACTCCAGATAGTATCCTCGACAAAATAGAGTTTTCTACAAACTATAAAATGTTAGAGAATTCAGATTTTGTAGTCGAAAATGTCACAGAAAAGTGGGATATTAAAAAAGAGGTATATCCTTTACTAGATTCTATCTGTCCAGCAAATTGCGTCTTCGCTGCTAACACATCAGCAATTCCCATTACCCAGATTGCTTCAGCTACTAAGCGTGCTGATAAAGTTGTTGGTATCCACTTTATGAATCCTGTACCAATGAAGCCGATGGTAGAGATGATTCGTGGATATCATACCTCTGATATAACAATTGAGATAGCAAAAAAAATGCTAGATCAGATGGGTAAAGAATGTATCATTGTTAATGATTCACCGGGTTTTGTTTCTAACCGGGTGTTGATGTTAACTATTAACGAGGCTATTTTTCTATTGCAAGACCAAGTTTCTACAGCAGAAGATATAGACAAAATCTTTAAAAGCTGTTTTGGTCACAAAATGGGGCCTTTAGAAACAGCAGATTTGATTGGTCTAGACACCATTTTATTTTCTATCGAAGTCTTATATGAAAGCTTTAACGATAGCAAGTATAGACCATGCCCCTTACTCAAAAAAATGGTAAATGCCGGGTTACATGGTAGAAAAAGTGGTAAAGGATTTTACGCATATCAGTAAATAGGAATAATCAAGAAAAATGAACGAAATTCAAGCTAAAATCAAAAGCTTTCTGGCAAAATTTTTCGGTAATCATGATTTGCAACCAGATGAAGATATTTTTGCGCTCGGTTTTGTCAATTCTATGTTTGCCATGCAACTTGTTTTGTTTGTAGAGCAGGAATTTCAGATTACCATTGAAAACGATGATTTAGAGTTGGAAAATTTTCGCACAATCAACTCTATCGTCAATTTAATTGAACGTAAAACTACTACTCTCGTACATTAATCAAATATAGGTTGCCATTTTATATGGCATAAATGATATTATGAAACTAGAACTATCTACCCAACAGGAAAATGCTCAAGCTAAATTTAGAGCTTTTGTTAATGAGGAAATATGTCCTAGTGCTGGGGAATGGGATAGAAAAGAATTTACTCCACCAGAACTAATTAAGAAAATCGCCGAACATGGTTTTCTCGGTGCCATATTACCCCAGGAATATGGTGGTAAAGGAATGGACATGATTACTTATGGTATTCTCAACGAGGAACTTGGACGGGGATGTTCTTCTGTGCGGAGTTTGCTCACAGTTCACAACATGGTTGCTTATGCTTTGTGTAAATGGGGTAATAAGTCTCAAAAAGAGTATTGGCTGCCCAAATTTGCATCTGGAGAAATCATAGCTGCTTTTGCACTAAGCGAACCTAATGTAGGTAGCGATGCCAAAAGTGTAGAAACAACAGCAACACTTGTAGGTGATGCTTATATATTAAATGGGCAAAAGAAATGGATTACCTATGGACAAATAGCAGATGTATTTTTGGTCTTTGGTAAATGTGAGGGTAAACCCACTGCTTTTTTAGTTGAAAAAAATAGCCCAGGACTTTCAGTCAAAGCAATGTCTGGTATTTTAGGTGTTAGGGCTTCAATGTCAGCAGAATTACTGTTTAATAACTGTCACGTTTCTTTAGAAAATTTAGTAGGTAAATTAGGATTTGGATTTTCCTACATTGCATCTTCTGCGCTTGATTATGGTAGATATAGCGTAGCATCGGGTTGTGTAGGTATTGCTCAAGCTTGTTTAGAAGCTTGTATCAAGTATACAAATGAACGAAAACAGTTTGGTGTTTATCTGAAAGAACATCAATTAATCCGTCAAATGATTACTCAGATGATAACTAAAGTAAAAGCAGCAAGACTTTTATGTTATCAAGCTGGTTATCTCAAAGATATTAACGACCCCAACTCGATTATGGAGACTGCTATTGCGAAGTACTTTGCATCCACAGTAGCTACCAAAATAGCAAATGATGCAGTGCAAATTCATGGAGGCAATGGTTGTAGTAGTGAGTACCCAGTTGAAAGGTATTTACGAGATTCTAAAATCATGGAAATTATTGAAGGTAGTACTCAAATTCAAGAAATTACTATCGCGGAATCAGGTTATCAAGATTATCTTTTGTCAACTGTTTCTACTAAATTAGAAAAAAATATTGTTTTCAAATAATATTTTTATCATTAAATAAAAACAATTAGACTTCACGAAACAAGACAAGTAAATTGTTGAGGATTGTTTATGAAAGTTAAAACTAGCAACTCAATTTTGAGGATTAAAAATCCTAATCAAGAAGAATTTGTAGAACTTTGGAAACAATATCAGCCTTTTCTGATTGAAGGTGTTGCTGAATATTGGGATGCTTGTAGTAAGTGGTCTAATGATTATTTGATAAAACATTGCGGAAATAATCTGGTTGAGATACAAAACTTTAAAAAAGATTTTTTTGATGATTATAAAATATTTTCTTATGTTGGTGCTTATGTTGAAGATCGAAAAATAATTAAATACAATGAGTATATAAAAGAGATACAAGAGAGAGTTAATGAAAATAAGAATGATTCTGATTTAGTAGGGTGTTATTTACCTAGTGCTTTTTTTGAAGATTCTTTCCCTGAAATTATTGGAGACGTAATTTATCCAAAATACTTAAACAGGAAGCCATTAGTTAACTACTGGCATGGTTTCTCAAGTAAAAATTTTTCTTCAGCTAGTGCCCTTCATTTTGACGGAGTTCATAATATTTTTGTTCAAATTCGAGGTAGAAAAAAGATACTTTTATATCCTCCTTTAGATTATTTGTCATTTTATCCACCTCTTGAGGATAGTCGTGGTTTAGCAGCTTATAGTAAGGTAGATCCGAATCTCACCAATTTGGAATTATTTCCGAAGTTTCCTTGGCAGGAAAGAATAGAAATTGTAATTCAACCAGGAGAAATGCTCTACATACCACCTTATTGGTGGCATCATGTAACAGCAATAGATGAAAATATATCATTGTCATTTTTTTACGATATTACAATTCAAGATTATTTCAAGCAAAAAAATATGTCATCAGTTTTGTTTAACATCGCACCTCATTATCTATTTCATGCAATCTCCTCTCCAGACGCTCTACAGTCTTCTATAGCTATGATCAAATCTTTTATCTTACCGGGTAGTTTCACAGAGAGCGCTAGAGACGAAAAACTTAAATAGCAAAAAAATAAATATTGAGATACATTTCGCACGGAAATAAACTGAGCCTTTGATTTAGCTACGAGCTATTAGCCAAGAACCCATAGCTGATAGCTGACCCTCAAAGTATAAGTACACTGAACAGAGAGAGT
Organism: Nostoc sp. JL31; assembly: GCF_017114965.1. Lineage (NCBI taxonomy): Bacteria > Bacillati > Cyanobacteriota > Cyanophyceae > Nostocales > Nostocaceae > Nostoc > Nostoc sp. JL31. Next base: position 86,973 of record NZ_JABXKO010000049.1, on the reverse strand, counting down.
TTAATATTATGATTATCACTGAAGAACAAGATGTAAATAGTAAAGAAAAAGATAAAAAAGTTATTAAATGTGTCGTTTGGGATTTAGATAATACTTTATGGCACGGAGTTTTGCTGGAAGATGAGAAAGTTGCTCTGCGAGAAAATATAGTAAATATTATTCAGACTTTAGATGGTCGTGGTATACTACAATCTATAGCTAGTAAGAACGAATCTACTACAGCAAGAGCCAAACTAGAAGAATTTGGTTTAAAAGAGTATTTTTTATATCCACAAATAAACTGGAACTCTAAAGCATCTTCTCTCAAAGAAATTGCTAGCTTACTTAATATTGGGATAGATGCGATTGCTTTTATTGATGATCAATTATTTGAACTAGAAGAAGTAAAATTTTCCTGTCCAGAAATCCTCTGTATTAATGCTGATGAAATAGGGTACATTATAGATATGCCAGTCATGAATCCTCGTTTTATTACAGAAGATTCAAAATTAAGAAGGCAAACGTATCTTAATGATATAGAACGAAATAGTTTCGAGAAAGAATTTATTGGAACTCAAGAAGAGTTTTTAGCTACACTCAATATGACTTTCGTTATCTCTTCTGCTCAAGAAGATGATTTACAAAGAGCCGAAGAATTAACAATAAGAACAAATCAATTAAATACAACTGGTTATACATACTCCTATGACGATCTAAATCAGTTTCGGCAATCTGATAAGCATAAAATATTGATTAGTAGTTTAGAAGATAAATATGGTAATTATGGAAAAATTGGGTTAGCTCTTGTGGAATGTGAAGAAGTTGTGTGGACTCTAAAACTTTTGCTTATGTCTTGTCGGGTCATGTCTAGAGGTGTCGGCACAATTATGCTAAATCATATTATGAAATTGGCTAAAAGCAATAATGTCCGTTTGCGGGCTGAGTTTATTTCAAATAATCGGAATCGTATGATGTACATATCTTATAAGTTTTCAGGCTTTCAGGAAGTTGATAAAAATGGAGATTTGCTGATTTTAGAAAATGATTTAAGGCGAATACAGCCTATCCCTGAATATGTGAATGTCAAAGTTATAAATTAAAAAACATTGCTATTTCTCGTAGTTTGACAGGGGGAGATTATGGACAAAAAAAAAGATGAAATTTCAAAACGACGGTCAAAGCTTTCACTCGTGCAGCAAGAGTTTCTCAAAAAGCGGTTACAAGGTGAAATTCACTCTGACTTTCAATTAGAAGTTATTCCAAGACGTTCCCAAATAAGTCCTGCTCCCCTATCCTTTGCTCAACAACGCTTATGGTTTTTGGCCCAGTTAGAGCCAAACAGTCCTTTCTACAACATCCCTGGTGCTGTTCGTTTACAGGGACAATTGGATCTAGGAGCATTGCAACAAAGTTTCAACGAAATTATCAGTCGCCATGAAGCGTTGCGAAGCAATTTCCAAACAAGAGAAGGGCAAGCAATATCTGTCATTTCTGAAACAGTGCCCTTAATATTACCAATATTTGATATTAGTGAGCTACCTTTAAATCAACAAGAAGCTGAAGTCAAACGACAGGCTTCTCAAGAAGCACAAAAACCTTTTGATCTCAACAGCGACTTGTTACTGAGAGCAAAGCTGTTGAGACTTAGTAAACAAGAACATATATTATTACTGACAATGCACCACATTGTCTCTGACGGTTGGTCGATAGGTGTTATGGTGCGCGAATTAGCAACACTTTATCAAGCCTTCTGTAATGGACAACCCTCGCCGTTACCTGCACTACCAATACAGTATGTAGACTTCGCGGTTTGGCAAAGACAATGGCTGCAAGGAGAAGTACTCGAAACTCAGATATCTTATTGGCTTAAGCACTTAGAGAACGCACCAAAAGTATTAGAGTTACCTACAGACCACCCAAGACCAGCAATTCAGACTTTCCGGGGTGCAACCTACTCATTTAAGTTATCAAAAGAATTATCCGCATCCCTAAATAAATTAAGTCAGCAACAGGGAAGTACTTTATTTATGACTCTGTTAGCAGGTTTCCAAACACTGCTATGGCGTTATACGGGTAAGGAAGATATTGTGATCGGTTCACCGATCGCTAACCGCAACCGAACAGAGATAGAAGGGTTAATTGGATTTTTTGTCAACACCTTGGCATTGAGAACTAACCTGGCAGAAAATCCCAGCTTTGAAGAGCTACTAAAAAGGGTGCGGGAAGTAGCGTTAGGAGCTTATGCACATCAGGATTTGCCTTTTGAGTTGTTAGTTGAGCAACTGCAACCACAGCGAGACTTAAGCTATACACCATTATTTCAAGTGATGTTTGTGCTTCAGAATGCACCGATGTCTGCGTTAGAGTTGCCTGGTTTGACTTTAACTCCCTTAGAAAGCAATAGTGATAGTGCCAAGTTTGATTTAACCCTACAAATGACAGAAACAGAGGAGGGACTAGTTGGAAGCTTAGAATACAATACTGATTTATTTGAAGAAAAGACGATACACCGAATGGCAGGTCATTTGCAAACCTTGCTTGAAGGAGTTGTTGCTAATCCACAGCAACATTTGTCGGAGTTACCACTGTTAATTGATTCTGAACGGCATCAATTGCTGCGGGAGTGGAATAATACAGAAGTTGAGTATTCTCAACAGCTATGCATCCATCAGTTATTTGAAGCGCAAGTAGAACGCACACCTGATTCTATAGCAGTAGTATTTGAAGATCAACAGTTGACCTACTGTGAACTCAACACCAGAGCAAATCAACTAGCCCATTATTTGCAAGCTTTAGGAGTAAAGCCAGAGGTGCTGGTGGGGATTTGTGTAGAGCGATCGCTCGATATGGTCATCGGACTATTAGCAATCCTCAAAGCGGGTGGTGCTTATGTACCGCTAGATCCGATGTACCCACCGGAACGTTTGGCCTTCATGCTAGAGAATGCCGACATATTCGTTTTGTTGACTCATAAACGGCTAGCAGAGCGGTTATCGAAGTACAAAGGGGATGTGATTTGTTTCGACGCAGATTGCGAAACCATTGCCCAACAAAGCCGAGAAAATCAAGTCAGTGGTGTCACACCAGACAATTTAATGTATGTGATCTACACCTCTGGGTCAACAGGTAAACCCAAGGGTGCAGGAGTCTATCAGCGAAGCTTTGCAAACCTGATGAATTGGTTTGTGACGGAATTCGATTTTACCTGCAATGACCGTGTTTTACTGATATCTTCTTTGAGTTTTGATTTGACGCAGAAGAATATTTATGCTCCTTTACTCGTGGGAGGTGAGTTGCACCTTTTATCATCTGGATGCTATGACGCTGCACAAATTGCTGAGTCCGTTTGTAACAAACAAGTGACGTGGCTCAACTGCACTCCGAGCGCCTTTTATCCATTGATAGATCAAGGTGATAAAAGCTTGTGTATGAAGAAGACGTTGAAGTATGTATTTTTGGGTGGTGAACCGATTTCAATCTCTAGGCTCAAGGTATGGCTCGACTCTATTCCCTGCAAAACACAAATTGTCAACACTTACGGCCCGACCGAGTGTACAGATATCTGTGCCGCTTATCGGGTTGCTCAACCAGAACAATGGCTAGAAAAATTAGTACCGATTGGGAAGCCGATCCATAATGCCAAAGTATACATATTAGATGAAAAGCTCAAGCCTTTGCCGGTGGGTATGGTCGGCGAACTATATGTTGGTGGTGAAGGAGTCGGACGAGGCTATATCAATAATATTGATCTGACTTTAGCTAAGTTTGTTTCCGATCCTTTCAGCAACAAGCCGGGCGCACGCCTATACAAGAGCGGGGATCTGGCTCGTTATTTAGCAGATGGTAATATCGAGTACCTTGGACGTATCGATCACCAAGTAAAAATACGCGGTTTTCGCATTGAACTCGGCGAAATTGAAGTAGCCATCAACCAATATCCAGCAGTAAAAGAAACTGTAGTTGTAGTCAGCGAAGAATCGGTAAATTCTAAACGTTTAGTCGCCTATGTAGTTCCTCAAAAAGAGCAAACACTGGTAATTCCTGAACTACGTAGCTTCTTAGAGTCAAAGTTGCCACCCTACATGGTACCATCTGCTTTTGTCAGCCTAGAAGCGTTACCATTAACACCTAATGGCAAGGTTGATCGTAAGGCACTACCTGTACCTGATACAGCAAGACCTGAATTAGGCAAAGAGCTAGTAGCACCTCGTAATTTCGTAGAAGACAAGCTGGCTGAAATTTGGGCAGAAGTGCTTGGTGTGGATAAAGTGGGTATTTTCGATAACTTTTTTGAGTTAGGTGGTGATTCCATCCTTGCCATTGTAGTTATTACCAGAGCCAACCAGGCTGGTCTAAAACTGGCAGTTAAACAGTTATTTCAACATCAAACAGTTGCTGGTTTGGCAAGTGTCGCAGTTGCGAAAAAGGTAAAACAAGCTGAACAAGGATTGATTACAGGTTTAGCTTCTCTGACACCAATACAATACTGGTTTTTTGAACAGAATCTACTCGAACCCCACCACTGGAACCAAGCAGTCTTACTAGAAGTTAAACAAGTTCTTGACCTAGCTGTATTAGAAAAATCCGTACAGCAACTGCTGTTACACCATGATGCTCTCCGCTTACGCTTTGAACAAACAGAGTCTAGCTGGCAGCAGGTTATAGCCAGCCCTGATGCAGAAGTACCCTGGATACACTTGGATTTCTCTGCCCTATCAGCAAGCGAACAAGAACTAGCCATCGAAACAGCTGCTACCAAATTACAAGCCAGTCTTAATCTCTCAACAGGCCCATTGATCCGAGTTGCTCTGTTCGACTTAGGGCAGCAACCAAGCCATTTGCTGATAGTCATTCACCATTTAGCCGTAGATGGGGTTTCTTGGCGGATTTTACTGGAGGATTTAGAAACAGTATACCAACAGTTAAGTCAAGGCAAGAAAGCGCAACTGCCAGCAAAGACAACCTCGTTTAAATATTGGTCGCAATGCTTACAGGAATATGCACAATCAGCTATCCTCCAGCAAGAATGGGACTATTGGCTGAGTCCGTCTTGGCAGGAGATTGCTCCTTTACCAGTCGATTTTTCTGACGGCGACAATACTGTGGAGCAAGTTCGGAACATCTCAATTTTTCTGACTGTGGAACAGACTCAAGCCTTGCTAAAAGAAGTACCAAAAGCTTACAATACGCAAATTAACGATATTTTGCTCACGGCACTAGTACAAGCTTTTTCTCAATGGACTGGCAATAGTTCTCTGTTGTTGGCTCTGGAAGGTCATGGGCGGGAAGAAATTTTTGATGATGTAGATTTTTCACGCACATTGGGGTGGTTAACCTCTATTTTTCCTGTACTATTAGATTTAGGAAAAACGTCTGATCCCGTAGAGTCCTTGAAAGTGGTAAAAGAGCAGCTGCGGGGCATTCCAAATAAGGGAATGGGCTATGGTGTACTACGTTACCTAAGTCATGATACTACAAGAGTAGAGGCACTGCGATCGCTTCCCCAAGCTGAGGTCGTCTTCAATTACTTAGGTCAGTTCGATCAAACATTTTCAGACTCATCAATATTTAGAATCTCTCAGAACTCCCAAGGACAAACGCGCAGTTCGGGGAACCAGGAGACCTATACGCTAAATATCAATGCTTTGGTAATTGATAACCAGTTGAGAGTGAATTGGTCGTACAGCGAAAAAATACATCGACGAAGTACTATCGAACGATTAGCGCAAGAGTTTTTAGAAGCATTGCAAGTACTCATGACTCATTGTCAATCCCCTGAAGACAGAGGATATACACCTTCTGATTTTCCAGAAGCAGACTTGATTCAACAAGACCTTGATCGGTTTTTAGAGAAAATCAACCGAGGGAGTAAAAATAAAATAAGATGAAAGAAGATATCCAAGATATATATCCACTATCTCCGATACAGCATGGTATGCTTTTTCACAGTTTGCACGCTCCGGAAATGGAGCTATACCATGCACAGTCTGTCTACACCTTTAGTGGCAATTTGAACCTTGCGGCTTTTGAATATGCTTGGCAGCAAGTAGCAACCCGACACACAATGTTGCGTACTAGCTTCTATTGGGAAGAATTGGATAAACCACTACAAGTTGTGCATCGGCAAGTAAAAGTACCTGTAGAATATCAAGACTGGCAGGAAATCAATCCATTAGAACAGCAAGAGCGTTTACAGTCTTTTCTCAACAGCGATCGCCTGCGGCGTTTTGATTTTTCCCAAGCACCTCTAATGCGTGTGGCCATCATCCAGATTCAAGAACACGCTTACTATCTTGTTTGGAGTAGCAGCCTGATCGTTCTTGATGGTTGGTCATATCCATTGGTATTAAATGATGTGATTGAAATTTATGAAGCTTATTGTCAGGGTGAAGATGCATCCTTAGCAGATGGCAGTTGCTTTCAAGATTATATCAAATGGCTCAAACAGCAGGATTCATCAAAAGCAGAGGAGTTCTGGCGACAGCATCTTCATGGAGTCAAAGAGGCTACTCCTCTAAGGAATTTAGAGTCAAACAACTTGTCTCATTTAGAACAACGGTACGAGGATATAAAAATCAGTCTATCGGAAGCAACGACAAAGAATCTATATTTATTAGCAAGACAGCATCACCTCACTATGAGTACCCTCGTTCAGGGAGCTTGGGCTATACTTCTGTATCACTACAGTGGCAAAAATGATGTAGTCTATGGCTGTACTACTTCTGGCCGTCCAGTAGATTTAGAGGGTTCGGAGTCAATGGTAGGGGAAATGGTTAATACCTTACCAGTAAACATCAAGGTAAATATGCATGAGTATTTATTACCTTGGCTTCAGCAATTGCAAAATCAGTTAATAGATATTCGTGAATATGAATATTATCCATTGGTAGATATTCAAAAGTGCAGCGAAGTTCTGGGTAATGTAACCTTGTTTGAGAGCATAGTGGTGTTCGAGAACCAAAAAACAGGTAAATTTCTGGAAGAATGGGGGAGTCTAAACATCTCTGAGAAAACTGAATATTACAAAACTAACTATCCTCTAACTATAGTTGGGTATCCTGGTTCAGAACTGACGATTGGAATTAATTATGATTTTCGCCGCTTTGATGGTGCAACAATCATTAATATATTAGAGCATTTAAAAATATTGCTCGAAGGCGTAGTGACGAATCCTCAAGTACGTCTTCAGGATTTATTGTTGCTTACCGAGCAAAAGCCCCATATTAAATTATCAATGTTAGAAACAGAAATGTCATTGGATTTTGATTTTGTTTCCACCAATTAAATGGCTAGATAAAGCTTAACAAATCAAAGTTAACAAAAAAATACCAAATTTCATTTCCAGGATTTTGATCTTGATTTATTTGTAATTAGAGAAGACGAAGGGGTTTTTGGCTTTTAGCGATCGCTCCTATAAACCCGAAGAGTCTTTTAAAGGAAAACCCCAAATTCAGCAATACCAGATTAATTAATGTATTTTGTAATTCAAATAGAAAACTCATGAATATATTTGAAAAGCGTGAATCAAACGTCAGAAGCTATTGCCGCAATTTTACTGCCATCTTTCATAGAGCTAAAGGTTCTATAATTTATTCTGAATCAGGTGAAGAATATATTGATTTTTTAGCAGGAGCAGGTGCTTTAAATTATGGACATAATCACGACTATATCAAAGAAAAGGTGATCTCATATTTAGATGCCGATGGAATAACACATGGTTTGGATATGTATACTTCGGCTAAGGAGAAATTTTTAGCCAAGTTTGATGAGGTGGTACTAAGTTCAACAAAACTAGATTATCGCATTCAATTTTGTGGGCCAACAGGAACAAACGCAGTTGAAGCTGCTTTAAAATTAGCGAGAAAAGTAAAACGAAGAACAGGCATATTCTCCTTCATGGGAGCATATCATGGAATGACTTTAGGCAGCCTATCGATTAGTGGCAACATCGGAATTAGAGCAGGCGCAATTGGTACATCAAGTAATGTAAATTTTATGCCTTATCCTTATGGATTCATGGAAAGTTTTGACACAATAGAATATATAAATTCTGTTTTAAATGATGTCAACTCCGGAATTGAAAAACCAGCAGCAATAATCTTTGAAACAGTGCAAGCTGAAGGTGGGGTTGTTGTAGCTCCCATTGAGTGGATGCAAAGACTAAGAAGGTTATGTGACGAGAATGATATTTTATTAATCTGCGATGATATTCAGGTCGGCTGTGGTCGAACAGGCTCTTTCTTTTCCTTTGAAAGAGCAGATATTGTTCCTGATATGGTAGTACTTTCTAAATCTATTAGTGGGTACGGGTTTCCAATGTCACTGTTATTGATTAAACCAGAATTGGATATATGGGAACCGGGTGAGCATAATGGTACTTTTCGGGGTAATCAATTGGCATTTATAGGAGCAACAGCAGCTCTAGAGTATAGAGAAAGTAGCAATCTCCAACAGGATGTCAAAGCCAAAGAACTTTTTTTGAAAAATTTTCTTACTCAACAAATAGCACCAATTAGTGAAAAGATAGCAATACGTGGAATTGGTATGATTTGGGGTATTGATTTAAAAAATTTTGGCGGCAATATTTTTGCTAAAAGTATAACATTACGTTGTTTTGAGCTAGGATTAATAGTTGAATGCGCAGGTAGAAATGATACTGTAATTAAAATTTTGCCACCTTTGGTAATTGATATGTCTACCTTAGAAAAAGGTTGTTTAATTATCAAAGAAGCTTTTAATGACTGCATGTCAAATTAAATTGGCATACTAATATTCATAACTCAGAAAGTAGTTTGTTATCAGGAAAACAATATGAGTACAAAATCACACTCAAATGACTTATTGTCTCAAAAAATTTATTGGATAAATAAGTTATCAGGAGAACTACCAGAAACAAATTTAATGCTGGACTATATAAGACCTTTATTTCCTAGTGATAAAAACAAATCTCTTAGCTTTGACTTATCAAATGACTTATCTAAAGCAATCATTAAGCTAGCGAAAGGTTCTTATTTTTCAACGTACTTGATGCTAGTGTCTGCATTGAATATATTGCTACAAAAATATACTCGAAATAATGATGTTATTATTGGAATACCTATATATGAAGAAAATGGTACAAGTTGCATAAATAGCAAAATCATTCCCTTGCGTACTCAGGTAACACGTCAACTTTCATTCAAAGATTTTACTTTTGAAGTCAAAGATGCAATTATCGGTGCTTTCAACAATCAGAACTATAATTTTAATGAGTTAATTAAGTTGTTAGAGCTACCAACAAGCCCTAATCGTTGTGCATTTTTTGACATAGTAGTTTTATTAGAAAATATTCATAGTAAAAAAGATTTAAATCAACTTAATAATGACATAACAATTTCTTTTTCAGTTAATGGTGAAGGTATTATTGCCAATATTGAGTATAAAGAACATCTGTTTAAAGATGAAAATATAAAATTGATGATTAGGTATTATACTAATGGACTTGAGAGTATTATCAATAACTTGAATAAGAGAATATCAGATATTCTATTTTTGAAAGAATTTGATAAAGATCAGTTGTTGATAAAATATAACAATAAGACTAAAGAATATCCCGTCGATCAGACAATAAATAAATTATTTGAAAATCAGGTATTTCAAACTCCAAACAAGATAGCTGTCGTTCATCAATCCACTAAATTAACCTATCAAGAAATAAATATAAAAGCTAATCGAATAGCTAGATTACTGCGAAAAATAGGTGTTTCTAAAGGAGAGTTTATAGGCATTTTTAAAGCTCGCGATATCAATTTCCTGGTTGCTATCCTTGCTATCTACAAGGCGGGTGGAGCATATATACCGATTGACAGTACTTATCCACCAAATCGAATTAAATATATGCTATCTAATAGCGAAGTTAAATTTATACTAACAGATTATTCGCTATTAAATTCCTTATCAGACTTGGTAGAAGATGATTCGCAATTATCATCTATTATTTGTTTAGATGATGTCTTGAATAAAACTAAACTAGGGGCTAATAAAACAGAGCTTAAAATATATAGCAAGTGTGATTTTGACCAGCTAGCTCATGACAATTTAGAACATCTAAATGATGCTGTTACCCCAGCTTATATGCTTTATACTTCAGGCTCTACAGGATTATCTAAAGGGGCAATTATTAGACATGATGGTGCAATAAATCATATTTATGCTCAATTTGATGAGTTGGAGTTAAGGTCGGAATTTTGTTTTCTCCAAAGCGCTCCTTCTTCAACAGATATTTCTGTATGGCAATTTTTGGCACCACTTTTAATTGGCGGAAAGACTATAATTGTAGATATCGAAACTGTTGCGATTCCCGAACAATTATTTGCAGTACTTAAATCAGAACAAATTACTGTTGTTGAATTAGTACCAACATTATTTGGAGGGTTACTTGAATATACTTCCCAATTACCAAACCATGAACGGGTATTACCAGATTTAAAATGGATGATATTATCAGGTGAATCTGTATCGGTTAAATGGGTAAATAAGTGGCTTGAGATATACCCCCATATCAGAATTGCTAATGCTTATGGCCCTACCGAAGCTGCTGATGATATCACCCAGTTTATCGTTAACAAGCCTTTGCCAGAAAATCAGCGAACAGTTCCAATTGGTAAACCATTAGCAAACTTAAATCTCTACATTCTAGATGAAGAAATGCAGCTATTACCCATTGGTGTTCCTGGAGAAATCTGTGTATCGGGAATTGGTGTAGGTGATGGGTATTGGAAAAACGAAGAAAAAACCAATTTAAGCTTTGTTCCTAACCCGTTTACAGATACCATAAACAGCCTACCTGGTAATCGCAAAGATTTAATTTATAAGACTGGAGATTTAGGAAGGTGGCTGACTGATGGGAACATCGAATTCCTTGGACGTATTGACCATCAAGTGAAGATTCGTGGTTTCCGGGTTGAACTTGGAGAAATTGAGACATTTTTAGGTCAGCACCCTAATGTACGTGAAAATGTAGTTGTGGTTCAACAGGAGCAAGCAGATAACGTGCAATTAGTTGCCTATGTGGTTGCGAAGACAGAAGTAGTTCTTAGTATTAGCGAACTCCGTAGCTTCTTGAAGGGAAAATTACCTGACCACATGATTCCTTCTGCCTTTGTAGTACTGAAAAATCTACCGCTAGCACCAAGCGGTAAAGTAGACCGTAAAGCTCTGCCTAAACCAGATAATCTTCGCCCAGAACTAGAAACAGCTTACGTGTCACCGCGAAATGAGATCGAGCGGACGGTTGCTGATATTTGGCAAAAAGTACTTAAGGTGGAGAAAGTTGGCATTAAAGATAACTTTTTTGAACTTGGTGGTCATTCGCTAAATGTACTTCAGGTTTATAGCAAAGTACGAGAACTTTTGAAAGCGGATTTAGCTATAACTGACCTTTTTAAATATCCGACTATAAATTCTTTATCACAGTATTTAACTCAAAAAGATAATAGTGATGAAGTATTTGCTTCTGAAAGTAATCAAATCAATGAAAATCTGGAAGCTGGTAAAGCCAGATTAAAACAAAGCCGCTTACGAAAGAAACAACAACTTATTTAAAAACGAATAGAAGATTAATTAAAAGGATAAAAATCATGTCTAACTCAGTAGATTATTTAAGTGACAAAACAGGCTTAGAAATAGCTATTGTTGGGATGAGTGGCTGTTTTCCCAAATCTCAAAATATTGAGCGATTTTGGCAAAATATCCGAGACGGAGTAGAGTTGATTCATTATTTCACCGCTCAAGAGCTAAAAGATTTAGGTGTAGATTCTGCCGACCTGACAAACCCTTATTATGTCAGGGCGGAGGGTGTCGTTGAAGGTATAGATTTGTTTGATGCTTCATTCTTCGGTATAAATCCCAGAGAAGCTGAAATTATGGACCCCGGACTGCGTTTGTTTTTGGAACATGCATGGACAGCACTTGAAAATGCTGGTTATAGTTCCGAAGCTTACAATCAGCCGATTGGAGTTTATGTTGGTACTAGTTTTGGCGGTTATTTACGTAATATTTATTCAAATTATGAAATTGTAGAATCTCTTGGTGAACAACAAATAGAAAAAGGAACCTCTGGAGCTTCCGTTACATTTGCTTCTTATAAATTAAACTTGCAGGGGCCAAGTTATGCAGTTCAAACTACCTGCTCAAGTTCATTAGTTGCTTTACATTTAGCCTGCCAAGGTTTGCTTAGTGGCGAGTGTGATGTTGCTTTGGCGGCTGGAGTCTCAATATCAGAAGCAGTCGGTTATGTATATCAGCAAGATGGGACTTCATCTCCTGATGGACATTGCCGTGCTTTTGATGTCAAGGCCAAGGGATGTCCGAGAGGAAGGGGTTTAGGTGTTGTAGTTTTAAAGCGTTTAGAGGAGGCGATCGCAGATGGAGACTGCATCCATGCAGTCATCAAAGGTTCCGCCATTAATAATGATGGAGCAAGCAAAGTTAGCTACACTGCACCCAGCGTTGATGGTCAGGCAAAGGTGATTAGAGCGGCTCAGATTATGGCTGAGGTGGAACCCGAAACAATTACCTATATAGAGGCTCACGGGACTGCAACCGCTCTAGGCGACCCCATTGAAATTGCTGCTTTAACACAAGCTTTCCGCAGCAAAACTCAGAAAAAGGGCTTTTGTGCGATCGGTTCTTTGAAAACCAATATTGGACATTTGGACGAAGCTGCTGGTGTTGCAAGTCTAATCAAAACCGTTTTAGCGCTCAAGCATAAACAGATACCACCTAGCTTAAACTTTAAAGAACCTAACCCCCAGATAGATTTTGCTAACAGTCCTTTTTACGTTAACAACACATTGTCTGAGTGGAAAAGCAATGACGCCCCTCGTCGTGCTGGAGTTAGTGCTTTTGGTTTTGGTGGGACAAATGCCCATGTAATTTTAGAAGAAGCGACCATAATTAAACCCTCTAGCCCTTCTCGGTCTTGGCAGTTATTATTACTTTCAGCTAAAACAAATACAGCACTGGAAACTGCTACAGAAAATCTGGCTAATTATCTCCAACAGCATCCAGATTTCAATCTCGCTGATGTTGCTCATACTTTGCAAGTGGGCCGCTGGACTTTGAACCATCGCCGAATGGTAGTTTGCCAAGATCAAGGAGATGCAATCAAGGCGCTGCAAGACCCTCAAATGGCTTTCACCCATTACCAAGAACCTTGTAATCGCTCGATTGTGTTTATGTTTTCTGGACAAGGTTCGCAGTATGTAAACATGGGTCGGGAATTATACGAGAGTGAAACCGTATTTAGAGAGCAAGTTGATTACTGCTGCAAGCTGCTCATACCTCACTTAGAAGTAGACCTACGTACAATTTTCTACCCCTTTGCAGAAAAAACTCAAGAAGCAGCACAAAAGTTGCAGCAAACAGCAATTATTCAACCAGCTTTGTTTGTGCTTGAATATGCTCTAGCCAAGTTATTGATGGCCTGGGGCGTGCGTCCTGAGACTATGATTGGTCACGGTATAGGAGAGTATGTAGCTGCCACTGTGGCTGGAGTTTTCTCTTTGGAAGATGCCTTGGCAATAGTAGCTACTCGCGGAAAACTAATGCAGCAGTTGCCTAGCGGTGCTATGCTCTCGGTTCAGCTTCCAGAACAAGAGATAGAACAACTGCTAGAAAAGGAAATCTCTCTGGCTGCAAGCAATGCACCTTCTTCCTGCGTGGTGTCTGGTTCAACAGAAGCGATAGACCAATTGCAACAGAAGCTACAACAAATAGGTGTAAGCTGTAGACATTTGGATACTTCCCACGCCTTTCATTCTCAAATGATGGAACCCATCATTGAAGCTTTCACCTGGTCGTTACAAAAAATAAAACTCAATCCCCCGAAAATTCCTTTTGTGTCCAATGTTAGCGGAACTTGGATTACCGTAGCAGAAGCGACAGACCCTAACTATTGGGCGAGGCATTTAAGGCAGCCAGTGCGTTTTAGCCAAGGGGTAACAGAGTTACTCAAACAGCCAGAGCAAATACTGTTGGAGATTGGCCCGGGACGGACACTGAGTAGTTTGGCTAAACAACATCAAACAGATGAACTGATAGCCCTAACCTCTATACGACATCCTCAAGAGCAACAATCAGATGTAGCATTTTTACTCAACACCTTGGGTAGACTTTGGGCAGTAGGAGTTCACATTGATTGGTCTGGTTTTTACGTAGATGAAAAGCGTCATCGTCTACCCTTACCTACTTATCCTTTTGAGCGCAAGCGTTACTGGTTGGAGGTAAATAGAAATGCACTTCTGGCAATGAAGTCGTCAAAAACCTTAGATAAGAAGCCAGATATTGCTGACTGGTTCTACATTCCTCGTTGGAGAGAATCTACACCGCTTGAGGTTTTCCAAAAACAAAAGCTGGTAGAACAAAAGTTATGTTGGCTAGTTTTTGTCGATACCTATGGAGTAGGAGCAGAAATTGCAGAAAGACTCAAACAACAAGGTCAGGATGTGATTACCGTCAAAGTCGCAGATAATTTTGCGAAACTTAGTGACTGTACATATACAATTAATCCCCAACAGAGAGATGATTATGATATCTTGCTTCAAACACTACGAGAGCAGAATTGGACTGCCCAGGGGATTGCCCATTTTTGGGGCGTTACTCCCAACGATACTCTACACTCTCAAGAGCTAGACGAACAAACACAACATCAATTTTTTGAAGATTGTCAGCATCTCGGTTTCTGGAGTCTACTTTTTTTAGCACAGGCGTTAGGAAAACAAGATATTAGCAATTCTCTGAAGCTGATGGTCGTCACCAGTAATTTATATGATGTAACTGGCGAGGAAAAATTATGCCCTTCTAAAGCAACCATATTAGGGCCATGTAAGGTAATTCCCAAGGAATATTCAAACATATATTGCCGTAATATTGATATAGTGGTCAATTCTTTAAAAACCCCACTAGGAGAAAATGTTTTAGACAATCTGATCGCAGAATTTACAGCAGATCAAACAGATGACATAGTTGCCTACCGTGGTTATCATCGCTGGATTCAATCCTTCGAGCCTGTGCATTTGGAACAGACCATAGCTGATAAAACTAAGTTAAAGGAGGGAGGGGTTTACTTAATTACTGGTGGACTAGGTGGTATTGGTTTAGTATTAGCAGAACATCTAGCAAAGAAAGTGCAGGCTAGATTAGTTCTAGTTGGACGAAAGAGTATTCCCGAAAAAGATAATTGGCAAGAATGGTTGGCAACTCATGATCAACAAGATAGGGTTAGCCGGATAATTTGTAAAGTCCAAGTATTAGAGGCTCTTGGTGCAGAAGTTTTGGTAATCAGCGCGGATGTGACTAATTCCGAACAAATGCAGGCCGTGATTGCTCAGTCAATAGAAAAATTTGGTGTGATTAATGGTGTTATCCACGCAGCGGGTATTGCTGGTGGCGGTGTCATCCAACTTAAAACCCAGGATATAGCAAGCAAGGTACTCGCACCAAAAGTTAGAGGAACGATATTACTAGAGCAAGTTTTTCAGAATATTAATCTAGATTTCTTGGTACTTTGTTCATCCCAAAGTTCTATATTGGGTGAATTTGGACAGGTAGATTATTGTGCGGCTAATGCATTTCTTGATGTATATGCATATAATAATCAAGTTGCTAAATCTGGACGATTAACAATATCAATCGACTGGGATACTTGGCAAGAAGTAGGTATGGGAACGGAGATTATTCTACCAGATAATCTCAAATATTTAGCTGAAGATATAGTTGCAGAAGAATTAAAAGAAGCAATAATGCCTCAAGAAGGCGCTGATGCTTTTGATCGCATTTTGGGAAGTGCCTTACCTCACGTTGTTGTGTCAACAAAAAATTTCTCAGATGTAATTAAGGAGAATCATTATCTCAATTTTCTGGAAGAAGGATTAAAACTTCTGGAAGATAACTCAGCTTCAGTTAATATTTCCCAAGCAAACCATCCTCGCCCAAATCTAGGTAATGATTATGTTGCACCTAATAATGAAATTGAAGGAACTATTGCTCGAATCTGGCAACAGATACTGGGAATTAATCAAATAGGTATTCATGATAGCTTTTTTGATTTGGGAGGACATTCCCTATTAGCTACTCAACTTCTCTCTCGATTGCGTCAAGAGTTTCAAGTAAACCTGTCTTTGCATAGCTTTTTTGAAGCACCCACTATCATCGATCAAGCATTGATGGTTGAACAGACCCGAAGTTTGGGAGAAAGGTATAGTATCAACATGATTCCAAGAATCGAGCAAAGTAATGAGCAACAGGTGTTGGCAAAGCTCGATCAACTTTCAGACCAAGAAGTAGAGTTACTGCTTAATAAGGTGTTAGCAGAAAAGGGAACTGAACCATGACCAGTAATCACCAGATACTTAATGATATTTCACCAGAAAACAAACGTGAATTGTTGGCAAAACTACTTCAAGAAAAGGTTAGCCAGCTTCAGACTTTTCCAATGTCTTTTGGTCAACAACGACTTTGGTTTATAGACCAATTACAACCTGGTAACTTTGCTAATCACATATCGGCAGCTTTGCGTCTTACAGGTTTCCTGAATCAAGCTGCATTATTGCAAACCCTGGATGAAATAGTGCGACGCCACGAAATTTTGCGAACTACTTTCGCAACGATGGAAGAAAAACCTGTTCAGGTAATTATTCCTACTTTAAGCTTGAATTTACCTACCATCAATCTGGAAGAATTATCTGAGGTTGAGCAAGAAGCTGAAGTTAAAAAGTTAGTTATACAAGAAATTCAGCAACCCTTTAATTTGAGCCAAGCTCCATTACTGCGAGCTACTTTGCTGCGTCTCAAAGAAACAGAACACATTCTAGTGTTCACAATGCACCATATTATCTCTGACGGATGGTCAATGGGAGTACTGACTCAAGAAGTCGCAGTACTTTACGAAGCCTTCTCTAAAGGGCAGCCTTCTTTGGTTTCAGAACTACCAATACAGTATGTAGACTTTGCAGCTTGGCAGCGACAACGGCTACAAGGAGAACTACTACAATCACAAATATCTTATTGGAAAAACCAGTTAGAGGGCGCACCAAAATTATTAGAGTTACCCACTGACTACCCACGACCTGCGGTTAGCAGCTTTCAGGGTGCCAGCTATTCATTTGATTTATCTGATGATTTATATGTAGCCTTAAATAAATTGAGCCAGCAGCATGGAAGTACCTTATTTATGACCCTGCTGGCAGCCTTTCAAATACTACTATGGCGTTATACGGGTAGTGAAGATATTGTAGTCGGTTCGCCCATTGCTAACCGCGATCGCACAGAGTTAGAAGGATTAATTGGTTTTTTTGCCAATACAATTGCGCTGCGAACTAATTTGGCAGGTAATCCTACCTTTGAGGATCTACTAACTTGTGTGCGAACAAAGCTATTAGGAGCTTACGCACATCAAGATTTACCTTTTGAGCAGCTAGTAGAAGAACTGCAACCACAACGAAACTTGAGCTACACGCCAGTATTTCAAGTAATGTTTGTGCTTCAGAATACACCAATGTCAGTTTTCGAGTTGCCTGGTTTGACTATAAGTCCCTTGACAATTGATAATGGTAGCGCCAAGTTTGATTTGACCCTAGAGATCACAGAAACACCACAAAAACTTTTTGCTAGCCTAGAGTTTAATACAGATTTATTCGAGTCAAGTACTATTAAGCGGATGGCTGGACATTTCCAGACATTACTTAAAGGGATTATTGCCAATCCAGAACTACGACTATCAGAATTATCACTGCTAACAGAAGCAGAGAAACGTCAATTGCTAGTGGAGTGGAATGACACTCAGGTTAATTATCCTCAAGATCAATGCATCCATCAGTTATTCGAGGCTCAAGTAGAACGCACACCTGATTCTATAGCAGTGGTGTTTGCAGACCAACAGTTGAGCTACCACGAACTCAACGCCAGAGCGAATCAGCTAGCGCACTATTTGCAAGCTTTAGGAGTAAAACCAGAAGTATTAGTTGGGATTTGTGTAGAGCGATCGCTCGAAATGATAATTGGGCTGTTAGCCATCCTGAAAGCAGGTGGTGCATATATACCATTAGACCCCAGCTATCCCCAAGAACGCATTGCATTTATACTAGAAGATACTCAAGCCCCAGTGTTGCTAACTCAAGAGTCGCTTCTTGAGGCGATACCGCAACACAAAGCTAAAGTAGTTTGTTTAGATGCCGATTGGCAGACAATCGCCCAACAAACCCAGGAAAATTTATTATCTGTTGTCACAACTGATAACCTAGCTTATGTCATCTATACCTCTGGTTCAACAGGCAGACCAAAAGGTGTAATGATTCAACACGCAAGCACAGTTGCAATGTTGGATTGGGCAAAGAAAACCTTTGCGATAGAAGCTATGCAAGGAGTTTTGGCATCAACCTCAATTTGCTTCGATCTTTCGGTATTCGAGGTGTTTGTTCCTCTGTGTTGTGGTGGCAAAGTGATTTTAATCGAGAACGCACTCTTGTTACCAACTTTGCCAACAACCTTAGATGTAACCTTAATTAATACTGTCCCAAGTGTAATTTCACAGTTATTAAAAACTGATAGTATTCCAACTTCAGTGCAGATTGTGAATGTTGCAGGTGAACCACTTCATAATAAACTCGTACAACAACTTTATCAGCAGGATAATATACAAAAGGTATTTAACCTATATGGGCCTTCAGAAGATACAACTTATTCAACGTTTGCCTGGATACACAAGGATACTAGCAACACTCCACCTATCGGTCGTCCGATTCACAACACCCAGATTTATTTGTTAGATCAAAATTTACAACCTGTTCCTGTAGGTGTACCAGGAATGTTGTATATTGGTGGTGCAGGTTTAGCCCGTGGTTATCTAAACAAAGCGGAACTGACTGCGGAGAAATTTATTCCTAATCCTTACGCAAACTTGCCAGGAGAACGGTTATATAAAACTGGAGATCAGGCACGCTATCTGCCCAATGGAGAAATCGAATATATTGGTCGTGTTGACTATCAAGTAAAAGTCCGTGGTTTTCGGATTGAACTGTTAGAAATTGAAGCAGTTATTCTTGAATACCCAGCAGTCCAAGAAGCTGTAGTTGCGGTTCATTTTTCACAGACAGATTCTCAACAGATAGTCGCCTATGTAGTCCCTCAAATAGAGCAAACACTGACAATTCCTGAACTAAGGAGTTTTTTAGAAGCGAAGTTGCCAAGCTATATGGTGCCAGCAGCTTTTGTCATCTTATCAGCACTACCACTAACACCTAATGGTAAGGTTGACCGTAAGGCACTACCTACACCTGATACAGCTAGACCTGAAGACAAAGAATTAGTAGCACCGCAGACAACCGTTGAAAAGCAGTTGGCTGGAATCTGGACAGAAGTATTAGGTCTGAAAAATATAAGTATAAACGACAACTTTTTTGGATTAGGTGGGGATTCGATTCTTAGCCTTCAAGTAATATCCAAAGCCAACCAAACAGGGCTGCACCTAACTCCTAAGCAGATGTTTCAGTACCAAACAATTGCCCAATTAGCGACAGTAATTGATACAACTCAGAAAATTCAAGCTGAACAAGGAGTTTTAACTGGAGCGCTAGAGCTAATACCCATTCAACACTGGTTTTTTGCACAAAAGCAACCAGAACCACACCACTGGAATCAAGCTGTATTCTTAGAAAGCAAGCAGAATACTGACCCTGTAGTTTTAGAGAAAATTATCAAGTTTCTACAAATACATCATGATGTACTACGTTTACGATTTATACAAGAGGAATTTAGTACTGAAGCACTTATTGTTAGTCCTGATGATGTCATACCACTGACATGCTTCGATTTTTCAGCACTGCCAAAAGATCGACAATCGCCAGCAATAGAAGCAGCAGCAACTAAACTGCAAGCCAGCTTAAATCTGTCACAAGGGCCGTTATTCCAGGTTGCGCTTTTCAACTTGGGCGACAATCAACCCAACCGCTTGCTTTGGATTATTCACCACTTAGCTGTTGATGGTGTCTCTTGGCGAATTTTAATTGAAGATTTTCAAACAGCTTACCAGCAAATTAGTCAAGGCAAAGTAATTAAGTTGCCACCCAAAACAACTTCTTACAAACAATGGTCTAGCCATCTCCAAAAATATGCACAATCTTCAGCACTACTTTCAGAAATAGACTTTTGGTTGACGACACAATGTCAATCAGTTTCGTCTATACCAAGAGATTTTCTTGATGGAAATAATATAGAAGAAACCACTTCTATCGTATCAGTATCGCTGTCCGTAGAAGAAACCCAAAGTTTGCTGCAACAAGTGCCAGCAGCTTACCAGACACAAATTAATGATGTCTTGTTAACAGCACTGATACTAACGTTTAACCAGTGGACGGGAGAAAATTCTCTACTAATTGACTTGGAAGGGCATGGGCGAGAAGAAATCTTTGAGGATGTGGATTTATCGAGGACTATCGGTTGGTTCACAACTCTTTTCCCAGTACACCTAAAGTTGGAAAATGCCAACGAGCAAGGAAAAGTCTTGAAGTCGATAAAAGAGCAGCTACGAGCAATTCCGAATCGAGGTATTGGCTATGGATTACTCCGCTATCTTTGTCAGGATAAGGAAATAGCTGAAAAATTTTCCTCATCAAAGGCTGAAGTTGCTTTCAACTATTTAGGACAGTTCGATCAAGTTTTACCAGAATCATCTTTATTTAGCTTCGCGAAGGAATCGAGTGGTTCCACTCGCAGTTTGCAAAGTAAACGAACTCACTTATTAGAAATTAACGGTGGTATTTATCAGGGACATCTGGGAATGAGTTGGTCTTACAGTAATAAGTTGCATCGACAAACCACGATTGAAGTACTTGCTCAAAGGTTTATTGAGGAACTGCGATCGCTGATTGCTCATTGCCTATCTCCCAATGCAGGTGGTTTTACCCCTTCCGATTTCGCAGATTTTCAGCAAAGCCAATGGGATCAAACCGATCTCGATGCCATTACAGCAGCTATGGGGGATATCTAACATGGGTTTTAAAAACAAAAACATTGAAAATTTTTATCCCCTCTCGCCCATGCAGCAGGGCATTCTGTTCCATAGTCTTGCAGATCCTAAATCTGGCATCTATTTTGAACAATTTAGCTGGACTATCCACGGAAAGCTCAACGTTATAGCATTCCATCGCGCATGGCAATATATTATAGAACGACATTCTATTCTCCGAACCTGCTTCGTTTGGGAAGGCTTAAAAGAACCAGTACAAATTGTGCATCGACAGGTGGCTTTACCGTGGCAGGAGTATAATTGGCAGGATCTCTCCCCAGAAGAACAACAACAAAAGTTAGAACTTTTCTTACAAAGCGATCGCTCCAGTGGGTTTGAACTTAAGCAGCCTCCATTGATGCGCCTAACACTGGTTCAACTTTCGGACATTTCCTATAACTTTACCTGGAGTCATCATCATCTATTGTTAGATGGGTGGTCTGTTGCCTTAGTTTTTAAAGAAGTCCTTGCTTGTTACAAAGCTTTGAGCAATGGTCAAGAATTATACTTAGAATCAATTCGCCCGTATCGAGATTACATTGTCTGGCTACAGCAACAAAACCTATCTGAAGCTGAGACTTTTTGGCGACAGATACTTAAAGGTTTTACCACTCCGACACAGCTATCGGTGAATCAACGAACTAGAAAATTACTGACTCAAACAGATGCCTATGACGAGCGAGAAGTTAAACTTTCTGTAGTAACAACAGCAGCATTGCAGTCTGTAGCAAAGCAACACCAACTAACACTGAACACCCTTGTACAGGGAGCTTGGGCTTTGCTATTGAGCTGCTACAGTGGTCAAAAAGACGTAGTTTTTGGGGCAGTAACTTCTGGTCGTCCCCATACTTTAGCTAGAGCCGAGTCTATGGTAGGGTTGTTTATCAACACGTTACCGATTAGAGTACAAGTATCATCCCAAGAATTTCTTTTGCCTTGGCTTCAGAACATCAAAGATCAACTAGTTGAAGCACGTCAATACGAGTATTGTCCATTAGTGAAAGTCCAAGAATGGAGCGAAGTTCCTAAAGGTGTATCTCTATTCGAGAGTATAGTAGTTTTTGAGAATTATGCTGTAGATCCTTCCTTACGGCAGAGGGATATCAATTTGCAGATAGAGGAATTTCATAGCTTTGAAAAGACTAACTATCCGATAACCCTAAGCGTGAATCTAGGTGAGGAGTTGTTGCTCAATATTACTTGCGATGATAGCGATCGCTTCGACAATGACACGATCACCCGAATGCTAGGACATTTACAGACTTTGCTAGAGGGTATGTCCACCAATCCACAGCAACGTCTTGGTGAGTTATCGCTCTTAACAGAACATGAGCGACATCAGTTACTTGTGGAGTGGAACCAGACTCAGGTGGAATATTCTCAAGATCAATGCATCCATGAATTATTCGAGGCTCAAGTAGAACGTACACCCGATGCGATCGCAGTGGTATTTGAAGACCAACAGTTAAGCTACTGCGAACTCAACGCCAGAGCCAATCAACTAGCACATTATTTACAAACTTTAGGAGTAAAACCAGAAGTATTAGTCGGAATTTGTCTAGAGCGATCAATCGAGATGATCATTGGGCTATTAGCCATCCTCAAAGCTGGGGGAGCCTACGTACCGATTGATCCAACCTATCCGCAGCCGCGATTGGCACTGCTGCTAAATGATGCTCCATTGACAGTATTACTTACACAACAGTACCTACTGGCACAGATGCCACCGCATACAGCAAAAGTCATCTGCTTCGATGACGATATTAATTGGCAAGCCGGATCATCAGCAATCAAACAAAACCCTGTAAATCAAACCACCCCTGCAAATTTAGTCTATGTGATTTATACATCAGGCTCTACTGGCACACCCAAAGGTGTTACTATCCAACATCAATCTTTGGTAAACTTTGTCCAAGCAGCGATCGCAGAGTACGAACTAAAAGCACAAGACCGAATCTTGCAATTTGCCTCCATCAGCTTTGATGCCGCTTGTGAAGAAATTTTCCCTTGTTTGCTACACGGTGCGACTTTGGTATTGCGAACTGATGAAATGTTGGTTTCGATCAAAGCTTTCAATGAAAAATGCCAACAGCATTGCATATCGGTTTTAGATATACCTACTGCTTTTTGGCATCAAATAACTTCAGAACTGGCAACATCTGCATTAAAGTTACCAGAATCACTGCGCCTAGTTATTATTGGTGGCGAAAAAGCTTCACCAGATAAACTTAACATTTGGCAACAGCAAGTAGAATCGGGCATACGTTTGATTAATAGCTACGGGCCGACAGAAACCACAGTAGTTGCTACAGTTTGCGACCTGACAACTGTAGAAAGGGAAGTGCCGATTGGCAGAGCGATCGCTAATATGCAAACCTATGTGTTAAATACTGATTTACAACCAGTTCCCATCGGTGTTTGGGGCGAACTGCACATTGGCGGAATTGGTGTAGCCAGAGGCTATCTGCACCAACCAGAGTTAACATCTGAGAAGTTTATACCAAATCCTTTTAGCGATCGCCCAGGTTCTCGTCTTTATAAAACAGGCGATCGGGTACGCTACCGCAGCGATGGTCAAATTGAATTTAGCGATCGTATTGACAACCAAGTAAAAATTAGGGGCTTCCGTATTGAGCTAGGAGAAATAGAAGCACTCATCAACGAACATCCATCTGTTATGGAAGCAACAGTGATTTCTAGGAAAGATGTGTCAGACTACGAGCAGTTAGTGGCTTATGTAGTTGCTAATACATCTGATGTTGTAAAAGAGCAGACATCAGCAGTTGATTTGAACACTCAACAAGCCTCGCAGTGGCAAGCAGTTTTTGATAGCCTCTACAACGAGTTAGACTCAGAACAACAGTCAGGTTTTTATATCAAGGGCTGGGAAAGTAGCTATACAGGCTTGCATCTCCCTGATCAAGAAGTACGTGAATGGATGGATCAAACAGTTGAGCGGATTTCAGCTTTACAACCAACCCACATCCTAGAAATTGGTTGTGGTGGTAGCGGTCTAATGCTTTTACGCTTTGCTCCTCATTGCAGACAATACTGTGCAACTGATATCTCGCAAAATGCTCTAAACATTCTCCAGCAACAATTAAACAACTTAGGGCAAAATCTGTCAGGAGTGAGCTTTATCCAGAAAGGAGCAGATGACTTCACAGGTATAAGTGCAGATACTTTCGATGCTGTCTTTATAGTCTCAGTAGCCCAATATTTTCCAAGTGTTGACTACTTATTAAAGGTGTTGGAAGGTGCTGTAAATGTAGTAGAGCCTGGAGGCTTTATATTTTTAGGAGATGTTCGCAATTTTAGCTTACTAGAAGCTTTTCACACCTCTGTTCAACTACATAAAGCACCAGCCTCTCTCTCTGTAGAAAATTTACAGCAACTTGTGCAAAAGCAAATATTTGCAGAGAAACAGTTAGTGATCGATGCGGCGTTTTTTATCGCCTTAAAACAGCATCTGCCCAAGATTAGTCATGTAGAAGTTCATCTGGAACGCGGGCACTTTCATAATGAGTTGACTAAATTCCGATACGATGTGATTATCCATGTAGGACATGACAATCCTCCAGTAGATATTTCATGGTTAGATTGGCAGCGAGCAAAGCTGACGCTTGCATCTGTCCGCCAATTACTTATAGAGACTGAGCCGGATATTTTAGGAATTGTTAATGTGCCTAATGCTCGTGTCTTGCCAGATATAAAAGCTGTAGAATTACTCAAAAATTCCAAAGGCTTGACAAATGTTGGTGAGGTACGCCAAGCTCTTCAGGCAATAGCAACAACTGGCGTAGATCCCGAAGAATTATGGGCTGTTAGTGAAGAATTACCTTATATCGTCGATATTAGCTGGTCAGATGATAGTGTCGATGGTCAATACCAAGTAGTATTCAAAAAGCGCACTGTAGCATCACAAATGAAGCCTATAATGGTAGCTCCTTCTTGCAGTGGAAAAACAACTAGCTCTCAGACTTGGAGTGATTTTGCTAATACTCCACTACAGCAAATGTCTAATACTCAGGTTGTGTCCCAATTACGGCAGGATTTAAAGGCGAAGCTGCCTAACTACATGATGCCGTCAGCGTTCGTGATGCTAGATGCACTACCACTTACACCTAATGGTAAGGTTGATCGCCAAGCATTACCTGCACCTGGTACGGCAAGGCCTAAATTAGAAGCAGCTTATCAGCCACCCCAAACCGAAATAGAAAAAACTATTGCTAGTATCTGGCAAGAAATACTGAATGTTGGGGACGTGGGAATTCATGACAATTTCTTTGAACTTGGTGGTCATTCATTGCTCTTAATTCAAGTTCATAGCAAGTTGCAAAAAGCATTTCAGCGAGATTTCACCTTAGTTGATATGTTTGAATATCCGACTATAAGTCACTTGGCTAAATATTTTAATCAGGAATCTAGCGAAGAAACACCTGTTTTACTACCTGTTCATCACTCAGAGAGCAGAACGGCTTCAGTACAGCGGCGAAAACAAGTTAGAAAAGAGTATCGAGCAGCAACAAAGCAAAAAGATGTTTAGTTTAAACAAGGCATTGAAGAAATAAGGGTGATCGCTAAAACATTAATGCCGTATAAAATCGAACATTTTAGAAAGTGCTAATAACACTTAAAGAAAAGAAGGCAAAACCTTCTTATTTCAAAAATGAACTATAAAAATTTATTGCAACAAATACAATATGACATCGAGCAGCCAAGAAATGCTAAACAAGAATTACCTTTTTGAATCTGAACAGGTATTACATGATGGGATAGAAGAGCAAGTAATGCAAATGTTTGCTTCATTCAATCAGGTAAACTCTATTGAAAAACAAATAGATGAAATAACTGATAATATTTTTCAAGATTTTTTAAGCAATATTGACTCTAATACCAATATTGATTTAGACTCACTACTAGAAAAGTTTTCTGATAGTAAAATTCCACTTCAGCCCACTAACTTTGAGGGCTATCTCAAGTACATAGGCAATAATCTTGTTGCTCATTCAATACATACATCTTCGCCACGATTTATTGGTCACATGACCTCGGCACTTCCTAGTTTTGTACGCCCTTTGGCTAAACTCATGACGGCAATGAATCAAAACGCCGTCAAAATAGAGACAGCTAAAGCCCTCACCTTCTGTGAACGTGAGGCTTTGGCTATGTTGCATCGACAGATTTATAATTTTTCTGACGGTTTCTACACTCAACATATTCAAAACAACCTCAGTACACTAGGAATCTTAGTTTCTGGTGGAACAGTGGCGAATATCTCAGCACTTTGGTGCGCGCGAAATGCTTCACTAGGGCCCAAAGATGGATTTCTCGGCGTAGAAAAAGAAGGTTTAGCAGCTGCTCTAGATTTCTATGGCTACAAAGGAGCAGTAATTATTGGCTCTGACTTGATGCACTACTCTTTTGATAAAGCTGCGGATTTGATGGGCATTGGTACTCATAGTTTGATGAGAATCCCTACTGACTGTAATAATCGAGTTAACTTACAAGCACTGCGCCAAACTGTTATAGACTGTCGTAACCAAAACTTACTAATTATCGCAATTGTAGGGGTTGCTGGCACGACAGATTCAGGTGGAGTTGATTCCCTTAAAGATATTGCGGA
Organism: Nostoc sp. JL31; assembly: GCF_017114965.1. Taxonomy (NCBI): domain Bacteria; kingdom Bacillati; phylum Cyanobacteriota; class Cyanophyceae; order Nostocales; family Nostocaceae; genus Nostoc; species Nostoc sp. JL31. Next base: position 60,325 of record NZ_JABXKO010000049.1, on the reverse strand, counting down.
GATTGCACAAGAAGCCAATGCTCATTTTCACGTAGATGCTGCTTGGGGTGGCCCACTGATTTTTTCTGAACAATATCGGTATAAGCTTGCTGGTATAGAAAAAGCTGATTCAGTCACTATTGATGGACATAAACAACTGTATTTGCCAATGGGTATTGGTATGGTCTTTTTCCGCAACCCCTATCTAGCTTCTTCAATCGAAAAACAGGCTAGCTATACCATGCGTAAGGGATCATTTGATTTAGGTAAACGTGCTTTAGAAGGTTCTCGGCCAGGCATGGCTTTATTTTTACACGCTGGTCTAAAACTGATTGGGCTTAAGGGATATGAGTTTTTGATTGATGAAGGAATCCGCAAAACTCAATATATGGCTGCTCGGATTTCGGCGATGCCTGAATTTGAATTGTTGGCAGAACCTGATACTAATCTGTTAATCTATCGCTATATTCCAGAGCAATTTAGAGGGCTGATTGCCAACACACAGTTAACAGAAACAGATAATCAAATTATCAATGATTGTAATGAATATTTACAAAAAATGCAGCGCCATATCGGTCGTACTTTTATCTCACGAACAACAAAAATAATTATCAGCTTGGACAAAGAAATTCCTGTAATTGCCATGCGTGCAGTAATTGCTAATCCATTAACTACTGAAGAAGATATTGAGGCTGTTTTAAATGACCAAATTCAGATTGCTGCTGAAATTTCACTTTCATATTGAACAACTTCCTATTAGAAAAAAATATTTATTATCAGGTTTTGACTTATGGATATAGCCAATAATTTTATTCATAGCTTAAATGAGAATCTTCAGGACGAGATTGCTATTATTGGTATGGCGGGTCGTTTTCCGGGAGCAAATGAAATTGATAGCTTTTGGAACAACCTGCGGGATGGCGTAGAGTCAATTTCTTTTTTCACGAATGAAGAACTAATATCTGCTGGGGTAGATCGATCATTGCTTAACGAACCCAATTACGTGAAGGCAAGCGGTATATTAGAAAATATAGAGTTATTTGATGCTTCATTTTTTGGTTTTTCCCCCAGAGAAGCTGAACTTACAGACCCACAACACCGTCTTTTTATGGAAAGTGTTTGGGAAGCTTTAGAAAATGCTGGCTATAATTCGGAAACTTATAGCGGTCAAATAGGTCTTTTTGCTGGTCTTGCTGCCAGTTCCTATCTGCTATCAAACTTATATTCCCATCGGGATTTGATGGAATCAGAAGGCAGTATTACTATTGGCAATGATAAGGATTTTCTCCCAACACAAATTTCTTATAAATTAAACTTAAGAGGGCCAAGCATCAATGTTCAGACAGCCTGTTCCACATCATTGGTTGCTGTCCACCTAGCCTGCCAAAGTTTACTAAATGGTGAAAGTGATATAGCTTTAGCAGGGGGTGTTAGCGTTGAAGTGCCACAAAAAACTGGTTATCACTATCAACAAGGAGGAATTCATTCTCCTGATGGTCATTGTCGAGCTTTTGACGCTCAAGCGAAAGGAACTAATGGTGGCAGTGGTTTAGGTGTAGTAGTCTTGAAAAGATTAGAGGATGCTATTGCTCATGGTGATTTTATTTATGCAGTAATCAAGGGTTCAGCTGTTAATAACGATGGCTCTTTAAAGGTTGGATATACAGCCCCTAGTGTTGATGGTCAAAGGAAAGTTATTTTAGAAGCTTTAGCTTTAGCTGGAGTCGAACCTGAGACTGTTTCTTATGTAGAAACACACGGTACAGGAACTATCTTAGGAGATCCAATTGAAATTAAAGCTCTTACACAAGCTTTTAGTGCTAGCACAAGTAAAAAAGGTTTTTGTGCTATTGGTTCAGTCAAGACCAATGTGGGACATTTGGATACAGCAGCTGGTGTAACAGGCTTAATTAAAACAGTTCTGGCATTAAAACATAAACAAATACCTCCAAGTTTGCACTTTCAAGAGCCAAATCCACAGATAGACTTTGCCAATAGCCCCTTTTACGTCAATACCAAATTATCCGAGTGGAAAAACAATGGAACACCCCGCAGAGCTGGTGTGAGTTCTTTTGGTATTGGCGGGACTAATGCCCATGTTATTTTGGAAGAAGCTCCAGTAGAGACGCAACTTGGCGCGTCTCTACACTCCCGTCCGTGGCAATTGTTGTTGCTCTCAGCCAAAACCAGCACAGCTTTAGACACTGCAACAGCACAATTGCGTGATTATTTAGAGCAAAACCCCGATATTCCCCTACCAGATGTCGCTCACACCCTACAAGTAGGTCGTCGAGCTTTTGACTATCGCCGCATCGTGATTTGCCAAGACCAAAATGATGCAGTGAAATCGCTTAACAGCCAATACCCACAACGTATTTTTAGTTACCACCACAAGCCAGGTCACTGTCCAGTCATCTTGATGTTTTCAGGACAAGGGTCACAATATGCAAACATGGGTCGGGAACTGTATGAAGTCGAACCAACATTTAAAAAACATGTAGATACTTGCGCTGTGATTTTGCAACCCCATCTGGGCATTGATATCCGTTCCCTACTTTATCCCAGAGAAGAAGATACTGAAGCAGCTTGTTTGCAACTACAACAAACAGCCTTAACCCAAAGCGCGTTATTCGTTACAGAGTACGCCCTGACTCAGTTATTAATGTCTTGGGGTGTGCGACCAGAAGCAATGATTGGTCATAGTATTGGGGAATATGTCGCCGCAACCATTGCAGATGTATTTTCTCTAGAAGATGCCTTAAAAATTGTGGCAAAAAGAGGACAGTTGATGCAACAGTTGCCCTCTGGGAGTATGCTGGCAATTAGGCTACCAGAAAAAGATGTGCAGTTGCTGTTGTCTGCACAAAAGTTGTATCAAACATCTCTACAAATCGCAGCGATTAACAGCCCATCTTCTTGTGTAGTTTCGGGAACAAACCAGGCAGTTGTAGCCCTAGAAAAGCAATTATCCTCTCAAGAAGTTGAATGTCGGCTGTTGCATACATCTCATGGATTTCATTCGGCGATGATGGAGCCAATATTGCCAGCATTTATTGAGGTGATAAAAACAGTCAAACTGAATCCACCACGCATTCGGTTTATTTCTAATGTAACTGGTAGTTGGATTAGTAAAGAGCAAGCGACAAATCCGAATTATTGGTGTGAACATTTACGAGAAACTGTCAGATTTTCAGATGGGATATCCCAACTCATACAGCAATTTGAAGGTGTTTTTCTGGAGGTAGGACCAGGGCGAACTTTAAGTACATTAACGACACAGCATTTGAATGGAAATGCCAAGCAACAGGTATTGACTTTGTTACGCCATGTTAAGGAACAGCAATCTGATGTTGCCTGGTTGTTGCAAACATTAGGTCGGTTGTGGCTTTCTGGTGTCGAAATAGATTGGTCGGGGGGATTTTATACCCATGAGCAGCGTCATCGTTTGCCTTTGCCTACTTACCCCTTTGAACGACAAAGGTACTGGATTGAACCTAACAAGCAAGGACAAGATGAGCGTCACACTCCAGTATCACTGGGTAAAAAACCTGATATAGCCGACTGGTTTTATATCCCTTTTTGGAAGCCTTCGTTACCACCATTACAACTTGAACATCAAGAATTAGCATCTGAGAAGTCCTGCACTTTGGTGTTTATCGATGAGTGTGGCTTGGGTAGTAAATTGGTCAAACAATTAGAAACACAAAACCAGGATGTAATTACTGTAAAAGTTGGTGAGAGTTTTACCATACTAAGTGAATCTCAATATACTATTAATCCGAAAAATAATTATGACTACGATATTTTACTCCAGGAGCTTTCTAAGCAAAATAAGTTGCCAAAAACGATTGCTCATTTATGGAATGTTACACCTAGTATTGACGAAGAATTAGAAATTGAAAAAGTTGAAAAAGCTCAAATAATAGGATTTTACAGCCTGCTATTTCTTGCTCAAGCTTTGGGAAAACTAGAAACTAGTGATGATTTTCAAATTACAGTTATTTCTAACGACCTACAGTCAGTAAATGGCAATGAAGTACTTTCTCCGGAGAAAGCTACTTTACTTGGGCCAATTAAAGTCATATCTCAAGAATATTCAAATATAAACTGTCGTAGTATTGATGTTATACTTGCAGAACAACGAAATTGGCAAGAAGAAAAACTTGTAGAACAATTGCTGGCGGAACTGAAAGTTCCTGATTCGGACAAACTCATTGCTTATCGAGGTTTGAACCGTTGGGTACAAAGTTTTGAACCTGTGCGCTTCGATAAAGCTAAAATCGAAAAGCCTCGACTAAGAGAAAAAGGAGTCTATTTAATTACAGGTGGACTCGGAGATATTGGACTTGTTTTGGCAAAATATTTGGCTCGAAGTGTACAAGCAAAACTAGTATTGATAGGCCGTTCTGGTTTACCCAAAAAAGACGAATGGTCTCAATGGCTTGCTACTCACGATGAAACTGATAGGACTAGCTACAAAATTCGCAAAGTTAAAGAAATCGAAGACTTAGGTGCAGAAGTTTTAGTGGTGAGTGCTGATGTGAGTAACATCGAAAAAATGCAAAGTGTCATTACTCGAACTCAACAGCAATTTGGTCAGTTAAACGGTATCATCCATGCTGCTGGAATTCCTGGAGGCGGTGTCATTCAGCGAAAAACTCAAGCAGAAGCAGAAAGTATTCTGGCTCCGAAAGTCAAAGGTACAGTAGTTATTGATTCACTTGTCAAAAATATTCAGTTAGATTTCTTTATTCTAGTATCATCAAGCACCTCAATTTTAGGGGATTTTGGACAAGTAGACTATTGTGGAGCAAATGCTTTTCTTGATGCCTTTGCTCACCGTAATGCCTCAAAACATGGCAAATTTACTACAAGTATCAACTGGGATGCTTGGCAAGAAATTGGAATGGCTGTAAACACAGGAGTTCCTCAACACCTCCAAGAATCACGAATAGAAGAGCTTAAACAAGGCATATTACCTAATGAGGGTGTAGAGGTTTTTCTACGTACTTTGGCAAATACAATATCTCAAGTTGTAATATCTACCTCTGACTTCTTGGATAAACTCAAACATTATAATTCTTCCAAACAAATACAATCTCTAGAATTTTTAGAAATTGCCAATCTATCTAGCTCAAAATATCCTCGACCTGAATTAAGTAATGATTATGTTGCTCCTCGAAATAAAATTGAGCAACAGCTATTTGAAATTTGGCAACAAATCCTTGGGATTGAAAGGATAGGAATCTATGATAATTTTTTTGAACTTGGTGGTGATTCGTTGATAGGTATTCAACTGATTGCAACCTTAAATAAGGTATTTCATGTAAATATTTCTATTGCCAAACTTTATGAATGTCCGAATATCAGTTCTATGGCAAAGATTTTTACTCCTGAAGAATCTCAGGAAAATGCTTTTGAACAAAGACTAAGCCGAGGACAGAAAAGAAGACAGATGAAAATCCAAAGTAACTAAAATATGTTAACTTCAGTTAATTTATCTAGAGCGAGAAATTATGAATACCAATATAAAGCAAGAACATACAGCAAATATAGATATAGCAATAGTGGGAATGTCTGGCCGTTTACCTGGGGCAAAAAATATTGATGATTTTTGGCATAATCTTCAAAATGGTGTTGAGTCTATTTCATTTTTCTCCAATCATGATTTAGTAGATTTAAATCTTGAAGAGAAAGTTTTAAACGAATCCAATTATGTTAAAGCAGCACCTGTATTAGAAGACATTGAGTATTTTGATGCTAAGTTCTTTGGTTGCAGCCCTAGAGAAGCTGAAGTAATGGACCCCCAACATCGCCTATTCATAGAATGTGCTTGGGAAGCTCTTGAAAACGCTGGATACGATCCAGAAAACTATGAAGGTTTGATTGGGGTTTATGCCGGTGTTAGCACAAATAGTTACTTTTTTCACAATATATATGAAAACGTTAATTTAATAAATATTTCCAATAACTATACTCTGAACAAAGATTTTTTGACCACTAATATATCGTATAAATTAAATTTAAAAGGACCAAGTGTAGGTATCCAAACTTACTGTTCTACTTCATTAGTTGCTGTACATTTAGCCTGCAAAAGTTTACTTGATGAAGAGTGTGATATTGCTTTAGCAGGTGGGGTTACGATTATAGTTCCACAAAAGTCAGGTTACTTATATGAAGAGGACGGAATTTTGTCTCCTGATGGTCATTGTCGGGCATTTGATGCTAAAGCACAGGGTACTATTTTCGGCAGTGGACTGGGAATAGTCGTTTTAAAAAGATTAAAAGATGCAATAGCAGATAGAGATTACATTCATGCAGTTATTAAAGGTTCAGCAATCAATAATGATGGCTCTTTAAAAGTTAGCTATACAGCACCTAGTGTAAATGGCCAGGCTGAAGTTATTGTAGAGGCTCTGGCAAATGCTGGAATAGATGCTGATGATATTTCCTATATAGAAACTCATGGAACTGGAACAGCTGCTGGAGACCCAGTAGAAATTGCTGCGCTCACTAAGGCTTTTCGTGCTTTTACGCGAAGAAATGGCTTCTGCGCTGTAGGTTCAGTAAAACCAAATATTGGACATCTAGACACAGCATCTGGTGTTGCAAGTCTGATCAAAACTGTCCTAGCATTAAAATATAAACAAATACCTCCTAGTATAAATTTTGAAGCTCCCAATCCTGAGATTGATTTTGTCAACAGCCCCTTCTACGTTAATACTAAACTTACCGAGTGGAAAGCTAACAATACTCCCCGGAGAGCAGGAGTTAGTTCCTTAGGTTTTGGTGGAACTAATGCCCATCTGATTCTGGAAGAAGCCCCTGACATTAAATATTTTGATGACTCTAGACCTTGGCAATTGATATTATTATCAGCCAAAACTAGCACAGCCTTAGATACTGCAACTGAAAATTTGGTTACGTATTTAAACCAATATCCAGATATAAATTTAGCTAATGTTGCTTACACTCTAAAAGTGGGTCGTAGAGCTTTTAACCATCGCCGAATTTTGGTGTGTGAGAGTGTTCAAGATGCTGTAAGTGTCTTGGCAACACAGGCGCAGGAACGAATTTTTACTGTATGTCAAGAGCATAGACAACAGCCAGTCATCTTGATGTTTTCAGGACAAGGTTCACAATATGCAAACATGGGTCGGGAACTGTATAAAGTCGAACCGACGTTTAAAAAACATGTAGATACTTGCGCTGTGATTTTGCAACCCCATCTGGGCATTGATATCCGTTCCCTACTTTATCCCAGAGAAGAAGATACTGAAGCAGCTTGTTTGCAACTACAACAAACAGCCTTAACCCAAAGCGCGTTATTCGTTACAGAGTACGCCCTGACTCAGTTATTAATGTCTTGGGGTGTGCGACCAGAAGCAATGATTGGTCATAGTATTGGGGAATATGTCGCCGCAACCATTGCAGATGTATTTTCTCTAGAAGATGCCTTAAAAATTGTGGCAAAAAGAGGACAGTTGATGCAACAGTTGCCCTCTGGGAGTATGCTGGCAATTAGGCTACCAGAAAAAGATGTGCAGTTGCTGTTGTCTGCACAAAAGTTGTATCAAACATCTCTACAAATCGCAGCGATTAACAGCCCATCTTCTTGTGTAGTTTCGGGAACAAACCAGGCAGTTGTAGCCCTAGAAAAGCAATTATCCTCTCAAGAAGTTGAATGTCGGCTGTTGCATACATCTCATGGATTTCATTCGGCGATGATGGAGCCAATATTGCCAGCATTTATTGAGGTGATAAAAACAGTCAAACTGAATCCACCACGCATTCGGTTTATTTCTAATGTAACTGGTAGTTGGATTAGTAAAGAGCAAGCGACAAATCCGAATTATTGGTGTGAACATTTACGAGAAACTGTCAGATTTTCAGATGGGATATCCCAACTCATACAGCAATTTGAAGGTGTTTTTCTGGAGGTAGGACCAGGGCGAACTTTAAGTACATTAACGACACAGCATTTGAATGGAAATGCCAAGCAACAGGTATTGACTTTGTTACGCCATGTTAAGGAACAGCAATCTGATGTTGCCTGGTTGTTGCAAACATTAGGTCGGTTGTGGCTTTCTGGTGTCGAAATAGATTGGTCGGGGGGATTTTATACCCATGAGCAGCGTCATCGTTTGCCTTTGCCTACTTACCCCTTTGAACGACAAAGGTACTGGGTTGATGCGAAATCCCCACCCACTTCAGTAAATACAAAATCAATTACATTAGATCATAAACAAGATATTGCTGACTGGTTTTATACTCCTTCATGGAAGCGTTCTTTGCTGCATAAGTCGTCTTTTTATCCAATAAAATCTACACAAGAAAATTGGCTGTTTTTTGTGGATGATTTGGGACTGGGTAAAAAAGTAATTGATGCGTTAACAAAGCAACCTGTAAATATTATCATTGTTCAAAAAGGAGAGTATTTTAGTAAATCAAGTGAGGGTATTTATACAATTAATCCCTGTATAAGTGAAGACTATAATACCTTACTAAAAGAATTAAGATCATCAGGTCAAAATCCAGAATATATTGCTTATTTCTGGAGCGTAAGCCATATTGAAAATTGTCAACGAGGAAATTATTTAGAATTCAACAGTTTACTATTTTTCATGCAGAGCCTTAGTAAACTGAAAATTAGCGATCGCTTGCAAATTTTGGTCGTATCGAACAACATCCAAGAGGTGAATGGGAATGAAAAACTAGACCCAGAGAAAGCAACCATATTAGGTTTATGTAAAGTCATCCCTCAAGAGAATCCTAATATTACTTGTCGATGTATTGATATTGCTTTAACTAATCGCAGAGATGCAGAAAAAGGACAAGAAGATTGTGAGAGTAATATTATTGACCAACTTTTGGATGAGTTGACATCTGTATCCTCAGACATGGTAGTTGCTTATCGCGATCGCTACCGTTGGGTACAAACGTTTGAGCCAGTTCGCTTAGAGTCAGTAGCTAACGAAAAAACACCATTGAGAAAACAAGGTGTTTACCTATTCACTAGTGGTTTAGAAAGTATTGAAGTTGTGCTTGCAGAATATTTAGCAAAAACCTTTCAAGCAAAACTCATATTTATCGAGGATTCTACTTTCCCAGAAAAAGATGATTTATCGCAATGGCTGGAATCTCACACTCAAGAAGATGAAGTGAGTTGCAAAATTCAACAATTGCTAGCATTAGAGAAATTAGGTGCAAAAATTTTGGTAATGCGTGCAGATACAACTAATTATGAGCAAATGTCTCAAAACCTTGCATCTGAAAATATTAGACAAATTAATGGGGTCATTTATTCAACTGGAATAAAACGCGCAAATATATTTGGTTCCATTCCAGAAATTGGTAAAATAGAATTACAAAAATTCTTAGAATCCCAACTTTGTAAGATTACAGTATTAGAACAAGTTTTACAAAACATAAAATTAGATTTTGGGATTATTTTATCTTCTTTATCTTCCATTTTAGGAGGATTTGGACTAGGCTTATATTCAGCAGCTAATCAATCCATTGACACCTTTGCTAACCGACACAACCAGAATAGTGATTTTCCGTGGTATATTATAAACTGGGATAAATTACAACTGAATACTAACCAAGAAGAAACAACACTTGAGGAAGTATCTGGAACAAAATTAGCTATTAGCCAAACAGAAATTATAGAACTATTTAAACGAGTATTTTCTGTAAGAGAAGGAACTCAGATTATTCTTTCTAAAGTAGATATTCATGCCAGAAAAAATTATCCATTTAGCCTTGACTCTCTAGCAAATTCAACATCAACTAATCAATTAAATTTATCCTCACAGTACTCTAGACCTAGCCTGAGTAATTCCTATGTTGCTCCGAAAAATGAGTTGGAAAAACAAATTACGGAAATATGGCAAGAGGTACTTGGAATTGTAGAAATTGGTATTTACGACAACTTTTATGAGTTAGGAGGCGACTCACTGATTGCAACTCAATTAGTTTCACGATTGCGAACCAAATTCCCTGTAGACTTACCACTACGTGACATTTTATTTGAAGCAATGATACCAGCGAAACAAGCAGAAATAGTTGAACAACTTCTCTTGGAAAAGATTGAAGAATTATCCGAAGAAGAAGTAGCAGTTCTCTTGTTATAAGTTTCCCCAAATACTTGATTTTAAATCTTTATCTAGAAATAGGAAAAGCAGTTTATGTATTTAGCCAATAATGATGCAAATCACGACCCTATTGCTTCGGTATATAACGCTATTGGTATCACTTCCGAAGCCGAAACTATAGCACTAATTTTAGAGCAATTAATGCTAAAACACCTTTCTAAAGGAGCACATATTCTCGACATTGGTTGCGCTAACGGACAATTAGTCCAACAGTTTCATATAAGAGGTTATCAAACGACTGGACTTGATTGTTCTGAAAAACTATTGCACTACGCCCAAATAAATGCACCTGAAAGTAAATTTATTCTTAGTGATATACGTAAGTTTGAGTCATTACCCACCTATGATGCAGTTTTTTCAAGAAACACTCTCGGCTTCATTCTCAACCTTGAGGAATTGACAACTGTCTTCAGAAACGTGTATGCAGCGATGCATAATAATGGTCTGTTTGTGTTCACCATAGTAACTGTGGACAGTGTATCGCGTGAGAGTCTTCTAGAAGATTTCAATATATGTGATATCACTGATAAATATGTTTATCTTGAAGAAGGCAAATACAACCCAGAAGAAAGGATGCGGGAACTCAAATCTACCACATTTGAATTGATAAATGGAATGTGGAAGCGTTCTGACAGTACCTTACTGGATAAAGCTTATTTCTCATCAGAAATTCAGTCGGCTTTAGAAAATGTGGGCTTTATAGAAATTAATCACTACAATAGCAAGGATTTTGGAGACCCTACCCCAACAGGTGAGGATTGCTTTGTTTGTCGCAAACCATCCCTGACGCGATAGTATAATTGCCGAGATTAGTGGCTCAGTCAAAATTAATTGTTTTAGCTGATAGGACTTGTCACTTAATAAGCTTTTGATAACGGTATAGCTATCTGAATCAAGAGTTTGAGAATGAAAATTTTTATTCAGCGACAAGTCTAAACTTAGCTAAAAGACTAATAACTAGTAACTATTAATAATTTATCAGCAATGGAGAAACAAGACTTTAATTTATCCCCAGCGAAAAAAGCCCTTTTAGAAAAATGGAAGAGAGGGAATCTTCAAGCTGATATTATTCCCAAACGTCAAGTATTTAAAAATATTCCCTTATCTTTCTCCCAACAAAGACTATGGTTTGTTGACCAGCTTTATCACGGGAGTTCTTTCTACAATATTTCCATCGCATTTCAGATTAAAGGACGGCTGAATATTACAGTACTGCAACAGTGTTTGCATGAAATCCTCAATCGTCATGAAGTTTGGCGGACAAATTTTCAGATTATAAATGGAGAACCAATACAGGAAATTGCACCCCAATTAACTTGGGATTTATCTATTATTAATTTTGAACATTTGTCTGATAATAACTGGGAGTCGGAGGTTAAGCAATTTGCAGCAGACTTAGCAAAAAAACCTTTTAATTTAGCTAAAGGGCTTCTAGTCAGAGCAACTTTACTGCGCTTGAGTGGAGAAGAACACGTTTTGCTTGTGACTATGCACCACATTATTACGGATGGATGGTCTTGTAATGTGTTCCTGCGGGAGTTGTCAACGCTGTATGCTGCTTTTTCAACAAATCAGCCTTCTCCCTTACCTGCACTCCCCATTCAGTACGCAGATTTTGCAATTTGGCAACGCGATCGCATCCAAGGTGAATTCCTCGCAACCCAATTAAATTATTGGAAGCAACAACTCAATGGTGAGTTACCTGTACTACAATTACCTACAGACCGTCCGCGACCGAAGGTTACTACTTTCAGTGGTGCCAAGCAGTACTTTACATTCTCAAAAGCCCTGACTGATGTACTCAGACAATTAAGCCAGCGAGAAGACGCGACTTTATTTATGAGTTTGCTGGCAGCATTTAACATATTATTATATCGCTACACAGACCAAGAAGACATCTTAATTGGTTCTCCAATTGCTAACCGCAATCGTGCAGAATTAGAAGGAATGCTGGGTTTATTTGTTAATACTTTGGTGTTACGTAATAACCTTAGTGGTAATCCCAGTTTTCGCGAATTTCTACGTCGAGTGCGTCAGGTGACTCTTGATGCTTATGCACATCAAGATTTGCCTTTTGAGATGCTTGTAGAAAAATTACAACTCGAACGCGACTTAAGCCGAAATCCACTTTATGAAATCATGTTTGTCTTGCAAAATACTCCAACCTCTGTACAGGAAGTATCTGGATTAAGCTTGCGTAACTTGGAATTTGATAGTGGTACAGCTCAACTAGATATTTTCTTGTCGATATCTGAATTCCAAGAAGGTTTAACAGGATGTTTGGAGTACAATACAGACATTTTTGATTCAACAACCATTACTCAATTTATCAACAACTTCCAGACATTATTAGAAAATATTGTTGTTAATCCAGAACAGCGCATCAGTGAGTTGTCATTACTAACTGCTTCTGAACAAGAACAACTATTATTAAAATTTCATCAAACTCGTGCTGATTATCCTCAAGATGCATCTTTGAATCAATTATTTGAGCAACAAGTAAAATTAACACCTGACTCTTTAGCGTTAATTAGCCTGTCTGAGAAACTGACTTATCGTCAACTTAACCACAGAGTGAATCAGCTTGCACATTATCTACGAAAACAGGGTATAACAAAAGAAACGCTGGTTGCTCTATGTCTGGAACGCTCCATAGACATAGTGACAGGAATTTTAGCTATCCTCAAAGCTGGTGGTGCATACATTCCCCTCGATCCGAGTTATCCAGTAGAGCGCCTGAATTTTATGCTCTCTGATTCCCAAGCATCGCTGTTAATTACCAAGCAAGAGATATTAGAAAAACTATCATTATCTTCGGCTAAAACCGTTTGCTTAGATATCCACAAAGATGAAATTGCTCAAGAAAGTTCAGAAAATCCCATTAACATCTCTGCATCTGATAAGCTCGCCTATATTATCTACACTTCTGGCTCAACTGGAACACCTAAAGGCGTTCTTGGCACTCATCGTGGTACAGTCAATGGCTTACATTGGCTATGGAAAACCTATCCTTTTACCCAAGGAGAAGTTTGTTGTCAAAAAACAGCTATTAGTTTTGTAGATTCTGTATGGGAAATTTTTGCTCCTTTACTTCAAGGAATTCCTACAGTAATTATCAGTAATGCAACTATACTAGACCCGCAACTATTTATAGAAACTCTAGCTCATCATCAAGTAAGCCGTATTATACTTGTACCCTCACTACTGCGCTTACTGATTAACAATTACAGTCATCTGCTCAAGAAATTATCGCAGCTCAAACTTTGGATAACTAGCGGGGAAACACTATCTATTAACTTAGCTAAAAGTTTCCGAGAATTAATCCCATTTGCAAAATTAATTAATCTTTATGGCTCCTCGGAAGTTTCCGCCAACGCTACTTACTATGATACTAGTTTATTAGAAGACCAAGCAAGCAGTGTCCCCATCGGTCGTGCTATTGACAATACTCAAACTTATGTGTTGAATCGGGATTTACAATTAACACCTAGAGGAGTAATTGCAGAACTTTATATTGGTGGTGATGGGTTAGCGAAGGGTTATTTACATCGTCCAGAATTAACTCAAGAACGATTTATTGATAACCCCTTTGTTCCCAGAACCAAGCTTTATAAAACAGGCGATTTTGTGCGTTATCGCAATGATGGTAGTCTGGAGTATTTGGGTCGTCAGGATGAACAAGTAAAAATTAGAGGTTTTCGAGTAGAATTGGGTGAAATTGCGGCTGCGATCGCACAACATCCAGATGTGCAAGAATCTATTGTAATTGTCGACGATGATGCTCAAGAAAATCAGCGTTTGATTGCCTATGTCGTCACAAATAAACAGGATATAGCTACACAACTGTTGCCCTATTTGCAGCATCAGTTGCCTAATTATATGCTACCGTCTGCTTTCGTTGTGCTGGATAAGCTCCCACTTACACCTAATGGCAAAGTAGACAAGCGTTCTCTGCCAATTGATGAAGTTATCCGACCAACTACTAGCCAATCATTTGTTGCTCCTCGGAATTTTACAGAATTATCATTAGTAAAACTTTGGGAAAATCTCCTAAATACTAACCCGATTGGGGTGACAGATAACTTCTTCGAGTTGGGTGGTCACTCGTTTTTAGCTGTACGCTTAATGGCTCAAATTCATGACAGATTTGAGCATAATCTTCCCCTATCTACTCTTTTTGAAAACCCAACAATTGAAAAACTAGCAACTATTGTCAGTCAGCCATCCCGTCAGAGTTCTAATTCTCCTCTAGTAGCAATTAACTCTTCCGGTTCTAAAATACCTTTTTTCTGTATACATGGCGCTGGTGGAGGTATTAGTCACTACTTTAACTTATCCAGAAGACTTGGTGAAGATTATCAATTTTACGCTTTGGAAGATACCTTAGAACAAGACAAAGCAGAAATTATTTCAGTAGAAGAAACTGCAACTCGTTACCTCCAAGAAATTCGTAAAGTACAACCAAATGGTCCTTATCTTTTAGGTGGTCATTGTTACGGCGGTGTACTTGCTTTTGAAATGGCGCAACAGTTGCAAAAGAAGGGTCAAACAGTAAGTTTATTAGTTATCATCGATGCCATACTATCAGAAACACCCATCGAATCTACAGACGATGACGATGCAAAATTTTTGCTCAGGATCGCTGAATCAATAAAAACCGATAATAATATAGACTTTTTAGTACCTTTTGAAGAACTTCGAGATTTGCCATTAAATCAGCAACTTAATTTTATTAATCAAAAAGCAAATTTCATTTTTAGCGATGCGGAGATTAATGATTTTCTTCACCATTACAAACTGTTTAAATCTCATGTTCAAGCTATGCGAGGTTATGTCCCGCAGATTTATTCTGAGAAAATGACTTTATTCCGAGCAAATGAGGAAATAATTCATGATTTTGAAAACCCCGAATGGAATACCGACGATCCATTTCTAGGTTGGGATAAATTTTCCAAGCAACCTATACAAATGATTGAAATTCCTGGCGACCATTTCTCAATTTTCGTAGAACCTTATATTCAGGAATTAGCCAGATATCTGAGAGTTTGTATTGATAATGCTGTATAAAAATAATGGGAGTAAAAAAGACTGATGAAACTACCCCCAGGGCCAAAAACTCCTGCTT
The DNA here is from genome assembly GCF_017114965.1 of Nostoc sp. JL31. Classification (NCBI taxonomy): domain Bacteria; kingdom Bacillati; phylum Cyanobacteriota; class Cyanophyceae; order Nostocales; family Nostocaceae; genus Nostoc; species Nostoc sp. JL31. The sequence goes on along the minus strand of NZ_JABXKO010000049.1, from coordinate 45,064 downwards.
GGTTACTAGCTCTGCAATTCGAGGCTAACCCCTTTGGCTATATGGATGCTAATTCCCAACTTTATGGGGATATGGTGACTAGAATGCTTGGTTCTACGCCAATGATTTATGTTAGTAATCCTTTGGCTATCAAGCAACTTTTCACCAATACTAAAGAAATTACCGCATCTGGTACCTTGAACCAAGATTTTGCCCTGTTCACAGGAAATCAAGGAATACTGCAACTTGATGGTTTAATTCACAAAAATCGACGTAAGCTGCTCATGCAGGCTTTTCATGGAACGCGAATGCAAGCCTGTGGACGACGTATCTGCGAACTTACGCAAAAAATTATGGCTCGACAAGCGATTGACAAACCTTTTATCGCTTACTCAATCATAGAAGAAATTACGTTGTCCATAGGTATAGAGGTTGTGCTGGGATTACCTGAAGGTAAACGCTATGACAAACTCAAGCATTTATTTGTTTCTGTGTTCAAATCCGAGCGATCTAAACTTTTTAAATTTATTACCAAACTACCTTTAGGAAACCGGGATTTAGGTCGGTGGAGTCCAGAAGGATATATGCTTCACCTCCGACGGGAAATTTTTCAATTGCTATATACTGAAGTGCAAGAACGCCGCCAGCAAGCAGATTATTTACGCACTGATATGCTTACCGATCTGATATTTGCTGCTGATGAAACAGGTGAACCATTAAGTAATCAAGAGGTGCGCGACCTTCTATTATCGCCTATATTTGCAGCTCAAGACGCTTCCGCAACTGCGATCGCTTGGTCTTTGTACTGGATTCACCGTTTACCTGCTATACGATCGCGCCTGCTGGAAGAAATTGATAGTCTTGGTGAAAACCCAGACCCCATGAACATTGTCACATTACCCTACCTCAGCGCAGTTTGTAACGAAGCTTTACGAATTTATCCAACTCAGTTGTTTGCATTTCCCAGGTTGGTAGAATCGACCGTCGAGATGATGGGCTACGAGTTGAATCCCGGTACAATACTTATTGCTAATATTTATTCTACACATCAGCGAGAAGATTTATATCCCAATCCAAAAGAATTTCAGCCAGAGCGCTTTTTAGAAAAACAATTTTCTCCCTACGAATTTCTCCCATTTGGTGGTGGTTCTCGTGTTTGTATTGGCGGGACTTTTGCTTTATTTGAAATGAAACTTATATTAGCAACCATTCTGGCAAATTATGAATTAGAGCTAGTTAGTCAGCGCCCAGAACGTCCCAAATATGGAGGTCTGATTTGTTATCCAGCTAGCGGTGTGAAGATGGTCATACGTGGTCTGCGTCAAAATCAAAGACAATCACAACCATCCGTAGTCGGTTTAGTTTAAGAACTATCAATTAATTAACATTTGTCAGAAAAATACCAATGAAACTACCTGATGGGCCAAAAACTTCTCCCCGATTACTCAATCAATTTGAGACCGATCCCCTTGCCTTCATGGATGCTATGGGCGATCGCTATGGCGACATTTTCACTATTATGGCTGATTCAATACCTCTAGTAATAATCAGCAACCCAGAAGGGATGAAGCAGATTTTTACTAATGCAAAAGAGATTACAGCTTCTGGTAAGTTGAATCAAGGTGGAGAATCAATTGTCGGCAAGTATGGGTTGCTTGCACTAGATGGGTTGCGTCACAGAAATCGCCGTAAGTTGTTGATGTCACCTATGCGCGAAACTCAGACACAAGAATATGGACAGCATATTTGTAGAGTAACAGAAAAAGTAATGAATCAACTGACTTTAGGTAAATCTTTTCTTGCTTACCCCACTATGCAAAAGATTACCTTAGAAGTAGTTTTGCCATCATTATTTGGGTTACATCAAGGAGAGCGTTACGAACAATTTCGACAACTGTTTTCTAATTTAATAAGTTACGCTCGGTCTCGCTGGCTAGATATATCTCTGTCCTACCCTTTTCTAAAGAGGGATTTGGGTCGCTGGAGTCCTTGGGGATACTGGCTTCACTTACAACGGCAATTTGACAAACTACTCCACATCGAAATTGAAGAGCGCCACCAACAAGTAAATCCTTTGCGTACCGATGTATTATCAGAACTGGTCTTGGCTTGCGATGAAATGGGTCAACCAATGACCTATGAATATATACGAGATTTGTTTCCATCATTGCTATTTGGTGGTCAAGATGCGTCAGCCACTGCTATAAGTTGGTCTTTGTACTGGATTCATAGTGTACCTGGTATTCGCGATCGCTTATTAGAAGAACTTGACACTCTTGGTGAATCCCTAGAACCTGCAAAGATTATCGCATTACCTTACTTAAATGCTGTTTGTAATGAATCCCTACGAATTTATCCAACTCAGGTTGTGACATTTCCACGACTTGTAGAATCACCAATTGAAGTCATGGACTACAAATTAGACCCAGGAACCGTAGTAAGAGGATGTATATACTTGACTCATCAACGAGAGGATTTATATCCACAACCAAAGCAATTCAGACCAGAGCGCTTTCTAGAAAAAGAATATTCTCCCTATGAGTTTCTACCATTTGGTGGTGGCGCTCGTCGCTGTCCAGGTGAGTTATTAGCACTTTTTGAAATGAAACTGGTATTAGCAACAATTCTCTCACGCTATCAATTAGCGTTAGCACATAAAAGAGTAGAGAAACCTAAAGCTAGGGGCGTTAACTATCCTCCAGCTAGTGGCTTGAAGATGGTAATGCTTGGGTCACGTTAATAAGTAAATAAATTAAAAATGACTTCACAAAACCAATCTAAAATAAAAAATGAGATACTTAAAGGTAACATCTTAAAACTGATGTTCAAGTTATCAGCTCCTGGCATTCTAGTAATGCTGCTGATTAACATGAATGCTTTTATTGATGCTCTATTTGCTGGGCAATTTATAGGAGAAACAGCAATTGCTGGCATATCTTTAGCTCTACCACTTACTGCTATCATAGATGGTTTTGCTTACTTAGTTGGAACAGGTTCAGCTTCTGTTCTGAGCCGAGCTATTGGTGCTGGAGATATAAAAACTCAGTCCAAAATTTTTGGCAATTTAATTATAATGGGTATTTTTATATCCTTTTTTATTACTATAATTGGCTACAGTTTTAGTGAAGAATTAATTAAACTAATGGGAGGAAGTGGTCAAGTAGCTTTTGCCGGTTCTGAATATTTTAAAACTTATATATTAGGCTCAGTATTTTATATTTTAGCAGTAGCTTCCAACCAACTTATTAAGTCAGAAGGTAAAGTTAGATTAGCTATGACTTTTGCAGGTATTTATGTCATTATTAATATAATTTTAAATCCTATATTTGTTGTAGTTTTTCATTGGGGTATCCGGGGAATTGCTCTTGCTACTGTTATTGCTATGATAGTATTTTGCATAATAAACTTTGTATATTTCTTATCTGGTAAAAGTTCTATTCCAGTTAATCCTAGAAAGCTGGCTCTAGCAATAAATTTACTTCCGGGAATTTTATCAGTGGGAATGTCAGCACTACTCGCTAATGTTATGGAATTAGTTCAAAATTTTGTTGTTTTTAAATCTATCTCCTATTATGGAACAAATAGTGATATTGCTTTCTACGGAGCAACTATAAGATTGACTTTATTAGCATTCATTCCTTTAAATGGGTTTGTGCAAGCATTACAACCAGTGATTGGCATAAATTATGGAGCTAGAAATTATGATAGAGTGAGAAAAGCTTATTTTACTTTTAGTATTTCTGTAACTGCTTTGGCTGTATTATTTTGGTTGCCAATGCAATTATCACCAGAAACATTTTTAAGTTGGCTATTGCCAAATTCGACTTTCACAAACAATGATTTACTCAATTTTCGCGTTTTGAGTTTATTAATACCAACAATATCTTTTGTTCCCTTTGGTTCAGTTCTATTTCAGTCTATAGGAAAGGGAAAAACTGTTTCTATAATAATTATTTTAAATAATATAGTTTTATTTATTCCACTAGTGGTAATTTTATCAAAACTACTAGGTGTAAATGGTGTATATTATGGAATAGCTATTACGGATTTTTTACTGATGGTTATTGCACTTCTATTAACATTTATTGAATTTAAAAAAATGAATATAAATTATCTAAAAGATAATCCCTATTAGATTATCAATATAATTCCAATTTTATTGATTTTAAATTGTAGTTCTTACACATGCATATCTATTCACTCTAAAGGTCAAAAAAATGCCTCCAAAACATAAAGGTGCTATCGTAGTTACAGGAGCATCAACAGGTGTAGGCAGAGCAGCAGCTCTTATGCTTGACAAAAAAGGATATCGAGTGTTTGCATCAGTCCGTAAAGAAAAAGATGCTGAATCTCTCAAGAGTGATTCCTCTGAGAATTTGACACCAATTTTCATGGATATTACAAAATCAGAAGAAATTAAATCTGCGGCAGATATTGTTTCAAAATCTATTCCTGATGAAGGATTAGTAGGATTAGTAAATAATGCTGGTCTGTTAGTTGATGGCCCACTGGAGTTTATTTCGCTTGATGACCTAAGATGGCAATTTGAAGTCAATGTTTTTGGGCAAATAGCGGTGACGCAGGAATTTTTACCGTTAATCCGAAAAGTTAAAGGTCGGATTATTAATATTGGCTCTATCGGAGGAGTAATTTCTGGGCCATATATCTCTGCTTTGTGTGCTTCCAAGTTTGCGTTAGAGGCATTTACCGATGCTTTGAGAATAGAATTACATCCTTGGGGAATCGAAGTTATCTTAATTGAACCAGGCTCAATTGCATCTGCGGCTCCCGATAAAGTAGAGGAAAGCTTTAGAAAAAATTTTGCCAATATGTCACCTGATGCTAAAGCAATGTATGGAGATACATATAAATTTTTTGTAGAAGATTTAATTCAATCAAATCGTGAAGGGATGCCGCCGGAACAAGTTGCAGATGCGATTATAAAGGCTTTAGAAATCAGGAAGCCTAAAACACGTTATTTCTTATCTAAGGGGCAGCTAGGTTTAATGCTTGAACTTGTGCTAAAAAAAATTATACCAGACCGTAGTTATGATGCAATGATTATAAAAAGTTTGAATTTAAAAAATCAAATTTGAACTTGTTCTCCTGCATTTCATCCGGTTGAATACTCAAATTAAAAGTATATTCACTGGAATATTACAGACAATCAACACTTAGTTAATTTATTTCAAAATCATGATTTCATCTGATTCAAAACCTAATAATACAGACTTTCAAATCAGTCCCATAGAATGGGTACATGCTTACTGGGTTTCACGGTGTATCTATGTCGTCGCTAAACTTGGTATTGCTGATTTGCTAAAGGATGGCTCTCAACATTGCGATATCTTAGCTGCTGCAACAAATACACATAGTGATTCTCTATATCGAGTTTTGCGGGCGCTCGCCAGTATCGGAATTTTTGCGGAGACACAAACTCGATGCTTTGAGCTAACACCATTGGCAGATTGTTTGCAAAGCAACGTTCCTGACTCAATTCGTGCTATGGCTATTTTCCGAGGTGAAGAGCATTACTATAAATCCTGGGGAAATTTAATGTATTGCTTAGAAACTGGTAAAAGTGCCTTTGAAGATTTGTATGATATGGATTTGTTTGAGTACAATGAACAGAATCCTAGCCGAGGAGAAATCTTCGACCAGGCTATGACTTCATCAAAAGATTCCTATACCGAACACCTGGAAGCTTATGATTTTTCGTCAATTAATAAGCTAATAGACGTTGGTGGTGGTAAAGGGAGCTTTTTAGCTGCTGTACTCGAAGCTAATCCTACTATGATAGGAGTATTGTTCGATCAGGCAGAAGTGATTAATAGAGCCAAGGATTCACAAGAAATAGCATCCGTTATTAGTCGTTGTCAGCTTGTAGGAGGTAGCTTTTTTGAAGCCCTGCCACAAGGAGGAGATGCTTATGTTCTTAAACATATTATTCAGGACTGGGATGACGAGCGATCGCTGGCTATTCTTCAACGTTGTCATCAAGCCATGATAGAGCAAGGACGGGTTTTAGTGATAGACTACGTACTTCCTCCTGCTAACGAGTTTTCAGGAAGTAAGTTTATAGATATCAACATGTTAGTAATGTGTCCAGGTGGACGTATTCGTACTGAAGCTGAGTTTGAAGATTTATTTAAATCAGCAGGTTTCAAACTTACTAAAATTTATCCAACACAATCGGATGTTAGTATTATTGAAGGAGTTAAAATAGATATCAATTAGATATCAATTAATAATGAAGAATGCTGAGTTAAAAGTGCTGAGTTCTGAGTTGAAAGACAATTCAGAATATGGAAGGTATCAACCTTCTCCTAGTAAGAATATTCGTCTCAAGTTTGCCCCAGAGCAAACGCATCTAAATTACTCTTGACCACGACCAAGATTAAGAATCAACGCTCATAATCAGTATTTATCGCTTGGTCTATTTTGTAGAACTCAAAGCGATGCCTGCGGCGGGCTACGCCAACGCCTAAAGTTTTAACAAGAAGCATAAGTTAATGAGATTGATTTAGACTCTATTGACAATATACTGCTCTCGTTGACATGATGCGGCCGCCCTAATCCCAATGCTAATTGGGCGATTTCGAATTTTGGTATTCAACTCGGTACTTAACGCCGGGTTTTTTGCCGTTGAGTGCAACGCCGAATAGCCCGTTATAGACATCACTGCTACACTCAATTTCTTAGAGGAAAGGCAATCCGGTCAGACTGTGACTGCGTTGGCGATGTCGACCAATACACTCACACTCTGGTCTGTACGATTTTTCATGTGGAATATGCGATTTCATGCAGAGCATCATTTGTACGCATCAATTCCGTTTCACGTGCTACCAAAAGCACATTAGCAATTAGCAAACACTTTACCCACATTGAACCTGGCTATGTGAAAGTCAACTGGGATATCTTAACTAATTCCTAATTGGGTATGGGGTATAAGAGGCAGAGAGGCACAGGGGGAAAGACTTACTGTAACTAAGTCCCCTGCTCCCCATTCCTTTTGATTTTAATTTGCTCTAGACTCGACCTTAAGGCGCCTTTATCAGATCATGAAGAATGATTAAAAAAAACGAGTATAGACAAATATGATAAAAATGCTAGCTGAAAACTTGATGGGAATTGAGACAAGCTTACAAATTAATTGGGTTTGGCTAAATGCCAGCTTACAGTTTGCTAATTGGGCACTCTTCTCACTTTTACTCGCTGAGGTTTTGAGAGACAGCTACCATGTTTTGTGTCACCAAGTCAATTGGCTTGCTAAATGGCACAACAAGCACCACATGGCCTATCGTCGGGATTTATCGATAGTTTCCCTGAAAATTTACCAAGAATCCCAGCTCTATCACGACATTTTAGAGTCGAGTCTACTGCTAGTGGTCTTGGTAGTCGTTGCCTTAATTGTCCAACAACTGGGGTTATGGCTGGGAGTAGCTTATGCTTGCACCTTTTTGTATGGCGCGTCTGTGCGATATTTTCAGGGAAAAATTGATACAGATTACAACCACCTACCCGGCCCTTTAGAGACAATACCATCCATTTGGTGGGTGAATCGGTCTTACCATTGGCGGCATCATTTTGATGATGTCAACGCTTACTACAGTGGTGTCTTTCCCCTAGTGGATAAAATTCTGGGCACAGGACTGTCTCTAAAAGGTAAAACCATCGCTTTAACCGGAGCATCAGGAGCATTGGGGCAAGCGCTGGCGGCTGAACTTGTAAAGAATAATGCTAAAGTTGTCGCATTAACCACTAATCCAGAAAAATTAGTAGAGCAAGTTGGAGTAAAGGTGGTTTCCTGGCAGTTGGGCAACGAAGCCAATCTGAGAGATAGTTTAGAGAAAGTAGATATTTTAATTATCAACCACGGAATCAACGTCTACACCAGCCGCACACCGGAGGCTATCAACTCCTCTTATGAAGTGAATACCTTTTCAGCATTGCGGTTGATAGATATATTTTTGACAACTGTAACAGGCCCACAGGCAAAAGCAACGAAGGAAATCTGGGTAAACACTTCTGAGGCTGAGGTTTCTCCAGCACTAAGTCCACTTTATGAACTCAGCAAAAGAGCGTTAGGAGATATTGTTACCCTCAAGCGTTTGGATGGGGATTGTGTAATTCGCAAGCTAATTCTTGGCCCATTTAAGAGTCAACTGAATCCTTATGGAGTGATGTCTACACAGCAAGTTGCTCGTGCGATCTTATTTTTGGCACGGCGTGACTTCCGAAATATTATTGTGGCAATAAATCCTCTCACCTATCTGCTGTTTCCTTTAAAGGAAACTAGTACCTCACTATACTATCGAGTCTTCAGCCGGACAGCGAAAAGTGAACAAGACTAACGCAAACAATAGTCGAAAAGAATGATTTTCAGGTAGTAGTTTGTCAAGTTTAAATTGATAGGTAAGCAAGTTTGTAGTAAGGACTTTAGTCCTTATTTTCTAAGCACTAAAGTGCTTACTACAAACCCTCAAAAGTGAAAGTGAGCGCCTTAGCCTTGCAATAGTTTTGGCAGAAGGGCATAAAATTACGGAGGAGTAAGGGCGCAAACGATCGCTAAATTAAAACAGAATTTGGATAAACTTGAGAAAGCGATCGCTACGGAAGTTCCTACCCAGAAAGTTTATCGTTTTTTAATAGCCATCATCCGAACTACACCATTAGGAGCAAGGGTAAATCCACGTCGTTGCAGTTTAATAGGTTTATTTTCTACTAAGGTAAGTTGATAATTGGATAAAACTGTTGCGAGGACTAATTTGATTTCTAACTGAGCAAGGGCATATCCTAAACATCGCCGACTTCCACCACCAAAAGGAATGAACTCCCAAGGAGAATACTGGCGTCCTAAAAAACGTTCGGGATTAAATTGTTGAGGATTAGGATACAAGTCTTCCCGGTAATGCAAGAGGTAGATACTTGGCATTAAGGTTGTGTCAGTAGGAAACTGATATCCTGCAATATTTATGGATGATTTGGTAATCCGTGGGAAAAGCCCTGGCAAGACTGGATACATCCGCAGGGTTTCTTGGCAAACTGCGCTTAAGTAAGGAAGTTGGGCAATTTCCATCGGGTTCGGATTTTCTCCCAAGCTGTCGAGTTCCTGCTGCAATTTTGAGAGGACATCTGGATTTTGGTGAATTTGATAGAAAGCCCACGCTAGCTTTGTTGCAGTAGTTTCATGTCCAGCAAATAAAATTGTGAGCAATTCATCTTTTAATTCATCGTCGGTCATTGCTTGCCCATTTTCATCTCGTGCTGCCATCATCAAGCTCAGAACATCACCCTGGTTCTGATTGTTCTTTGTTCTTTTCTCTTCAATTTCTGCTTGAAGTAGCTCATGAATATAGTTTTGTCTACTTTTCATCTGCCCCCAAGGAGTCCATTTTCCCCAATCTTGTTGTAAGAATCGGAAAAATAGCATACTGGAGCGCAAAGGAGAATCAGTCATATCCAACCAACTAGTAAGCAGAGGTAAAATTAGTTGATAGCGTTTTCCTTCACTTAAACCAAAGACAATTTGTAAAATTACTTCTAGACTAACTTTCTGCATGGCAGACCGAACCACAAAAGGTTGATCGATTTGCCATTGACTGGCGGTTTGCTCGGTAATTAAGCAGATTTGTTGAGCATAAGTCTGTAGCCTTTCTCCATGAAAGGGGGGCATTAATAATTTTCGTTCTCGTCGATGGCGGGCACCATCTATTAACATCAGAGAATTTCGCCCAATCAAAGGCTCTGCAAGTTTATTACCACGACCAATATCAAATTTAGAATCTTGACTGAAAATTTCTTGAATAGCTTGGGGATGGCTAATAATTACATAAGAGCCAAGTCCACTCAGTCGCATGGAAAACATGTCTCCATACTTTTGACTATACTTTTGCTGAAATCCAATCGGATCGGCAATCCATCCGATCAGTTGCCACCACGAAGGGCTAGTAATGCAATTCGGTAATTGACTCAGCATAATATTTACCTGTGATTCCACTTCATAATCTCAAACAAATACACCCATTATCCTGAGCGTTGAAGGTTGTCGGGTATAGTACTGTTGTTTATTCAACCGTATTTAGAGACTGGCTCATAACCGCATTTATTAAGCTATCTAGCAAGCGATCGCGTGATAAAGATGTCAGTTCTTTTCCATACAACATTTCTTGTAAAATCACGTGGGATACCAGCGAACCAAAAAAAATATGAGCCATTGCTTCTGGGTCGGTGATTCCTAATTCTGGATGAGATCCGAAATACTGACTCAGCATTTGCCGACCGCGTAGCACAACGGTTTGGGTATAAAGTTTAGCTAGTTCTGGAAAGTTTTGTGACTCGGTGATAATCAAACGCAACAATGCCAAATAATCGGGATTATCAGCGACTTCGGTTAAATAAATTTCAGCAATTTGACGCAAAAAAACTGCTGGTTCACTATGCAATTTTTCTGTGCAAAAAATACTTTGAAAACAAGCAAGCGTCAACCGTTCTATCAACGCTTTAAACAGTCCTTCTTTATCTTGAAAGTGACTGTATATTGTTTGCTTAGATACTCCAGCCGCCGCACTAACACGATCCATACTTGTTCTAGCGTAACCCTCCTTCAAAAATACCTGTATAGCTCCTTGCAAGATTTGCTCCTGCTTTGGAGCGATCGCAGGTAAAGGATTTTCTAGTTGGAAAGTAGGGTTTATAGGCATGAAGAGTAAATTTTTTTACGTAATACCTTGTATTATCATACTAGACAGTCTAGTATATGACACTGAATTCAAAATTTTCAATTTACAAAATATTTTTCACAATCCAGGGTGCTACCATGACTCAGACTATCCCAACATCCCCGGAAAATCTCAAAGATGCAGTATCGAAGCAGAAAAGCCGCAAGAAACCGATTCTTTTAACGATCGGGGTGCTGTTGGTGGCTGGTGGTATTGGCTACGCGGTGTGGCGATCTCAACCGCAAGTATCAGCAAATATACTGCAAGTTAGTGGACGGATTGAGGGTTATGAAACCGAGATTGGGATCAAGCGTTCTGGAAGAATTGAGACAATTGCCGTGCGGGAAGGGGCAGCAGTTAAAAAAGGGCAAGAGTTAATTAAGTTAGACGACACAGACGATCAATTGCTGCAACAACAACTGCTTGGTACTCAAGCGAGAGTGACATCTGCTAGATATGATGAACAGCAGGCAATTTCAGATGTAGAGCGAGTCACCAGAGAAATTCAAGAAATTAACAGCCAAATTAACGAAGCTAAACTTAATTTGCAGCAGTCTCAAGGAGATACCCAAGGAAGAATTGAGCAGGCACAAGCAAATGTCGCAGCAGCCAGAGCCACATTGGTGCAAGCGCAAGCGCAAGTTAAACAGGCAGCAGCAGAAGTTAATTTAGCAAAAATCAACCGCGATCGCTATGCCCAATTGGTAAAAGAAGGGGCGATTAATCAACAACAATTCGATCAAGCCCAAACCACTCTAGATACAGCAATAGCAACCCTAGAAGCACGACAGGCAGCAGTGAATGCCGAACGCCAGCAATTAAAGGCTACATCAGGAGCGTTAACTCAAGTTAAAACTACAGGTTTCAATCCTGACATTCGCAATGCCCAGTTAACAGCATTAGTCAGAAAACAGCAACAAAGTTATGCTCAACTTAAATCTGCACAGGCGAAAGTCAACTCTGCCCGTGCCAAAGTCAAAGATGCCCAAGCATCAAATCAGCAAATCCTCACCCAGATTGCAGACTCCAAAAAAGATGTAAATGTAGTTAGTCCCTTAGATGGAATAGTTACAGCCCGGAGTGTTGAACCAGGTGCAATAGTTAGCAATCAGACTAATATTTTGACAATTGTTGACCCCAAAACAGTCTATTTTAGAGGTTTTATTCCCGAAGGCGATATTGGCAGAGTGCGTTTAGGACAAACAACAAAAATCTTCATTGATTCTGCACCGGGGAAACCATTAGAAGGTAAAGTAATTGCCATCGATCCGCAAGCTTCATTTACACCAGAAAATATTTACTTTCAAAAAGATCGAGTCAGACAAGTAGTAGGAATTCGGATCAAAGTTCAAAATCCTGATAGCTGCTTTAACCCTGAAAAACCTTATAGTGAATCAGATTTACCCTGCGCCAAAATGGGGATGCCAGCAGATGCCCAAATTAGTTTGAAGGCAGGAGGCGGGGGACAGGGGGCAGGGGAGCAGGGGAGCAGGGGAGCAGGGGGGCAGGATAGCGCAGTGGTAGCGAGTCCGCGTACTCTTACAGAGAAGCAAGCTACGCGCAGCGTCTCGCAGAGAGCGTCGGCAGGGGGTAGAAGGGAATGAAACAGCAAATTACTACTTTCTCTCCAAACTTACCGCCATCATCTAGTTTGCCAACGACAGCAATTGAAGTTCGCGGTTTGCACAAGCACTATGGAAACTTAGCTGCTGTGCGGGGAATTGATTTGAGTGTCCACAAAGGTGAAATGTTTGGCTTAATTGGCCCTGACGGTGCGGGGAAAACTAGTACCTTTCACATTTTGGGCGGTGTGATGGAAGCAACGGCGGGGGAGGTGCAAATATTTAATCAGCCTGCACGAGATGCCCGATTAATCACAGGTTATCTCACTCAACAGTTTTCGCTGTATTTGGATTTGAGTATTGATGAAAACTTGCGTTATGCAGCAGGGTTGAGGCAAGTAGCAGATGATTTGTTACAGAAACGCCGCGATAAATATTTAAAATTAATGAATTTAGAGCGATTTAGCGATCGCTTAGTGGGACAACTTTCTGGTGGGATGAAACAAAAGCTGGCGCTGTGTTGTGCTTTGGTTTCTCAACCAGAAGTATTGTTACTAGATGAACCTACCACGGGTGTCGATCCAGTTTCCCGGCGAGAGTTTTGGGATGTGTTAGGGGAATTATCAGCCGAGGGAATGACAATTGTAGTTGCGACACCATATCTAGACGAAGCTGAACGTTGTCAGCGCGTGGCTTTGATGTACAGTGGGCAAATTCATGAAATTGGCACACCCAAAGAATTACGGGCTAACTTAGGCTTGCATCGCTTGGAAGTGCGAACAGCCAACCTGGAAGCGGCAGAAGAAATACTCTCCCAGGCTACTCAGAAAAATATAGTAGATGTGCAAACTTTTGGCGATCGCTTGGATGTCCTCGTTGAAGATATAAATTCTGGCGAAATCCAAGTCCGCGAACTACTGCAACAACATCAGTTACCTTCTCCCAGTATCGAGCATGGCGAACCCACATTAGAAAACGTCTTTGTCACGCGATTGCGGCAACAAGGTTCTGTGCCGCAGTTTTTTCCATTTCCTCGTTATCGGAAGAGGGGAGCAGGGGAGCAGGGGAGCAGGGAAGCAGAGGGAGTATTTAATACTCAGGACTCAGCTCTAGCCATATATGCTCGCAATCTCAGCCGTGTTTTTGGCAAGTTCCAAGCCGTTAAAGATGTCAACGTCGAAGTTCGCTACGGCGAAATCTTTGGGTTGTTAGGTGCTAATGGTGCTGGTAAAACCACCACCATTAAAATGCTGTGTGGATTACTCGAAGCAAGTGGCGGTGAAATTTCCTTGGGTGGTGAAACAGGAAATCTGCGTAGTGCAAACTTACGGCGGCGCATTGGTTATATGAGTCAAAAATTCACCCTTTACGACGATTTAACTATTCTGCAAAATCTCGAATTTTATAGTGGAGTTTACGGCGTACCTCGCAAACTCCGACGGGAAAAAATTGATTGGGTAATTGCTACCTGTGGCTTGGAAGGACAAGCAAATATGATAACTGGCCAGTTACCAGGGGGTTGGAAACAGCGAGTTGCTTTCGGTGCTTGCGTGATGCACGAACCAGATATTTTATTTTTAGACGAACCAACATCGGGAGTTGATCCGTTGGCGCGTCGCCAGTTTTGGAAGCTGATTAATGATTTTGCCCGCAACGGTACAGCCATTTTAGTGACAACGCACTATTTAGAAGAAGCTGAACAGTGCAACCGGATGAGTTTTATGGTTGCAGGAGAAACCGTCGCCGAAGGTTCACCCAGTTCTGTCAAAGCATCGCAACCGGGACAATTAATAGAAATTGTTGTTAATCAAAACCAAGTAGCTTCTAAGATCCTAAAACAACACTTCGAGTCTTGGCGCATCTCGATTTTTGCTGATAGTTTACACATTGTTCTCGATCATCCCGAACAGGAAATAAATCAACTAACTCAACTTTTAAAATCTAATCAAATTACCATCAATTCTTTACGTCCGATTCCTTTTTCTTTAGAAGATGCCTTTATTGGTATAGTACAGCGATCGCAATAATAGAAAAAGAGTATTCAGCAAATTATCCTCCAAAAGCCTCCGCGTTTTTCTACCTTTAAAAAACTCTCATTTTAGGCAAAGCCTTACTTAATATATATGAAAAGAATTTTGGCTCAATGTGTCAAAGAAATAGCTCAATTTCGCCGCGATCGCCTAACGTTAGCACTAGCATTTTTATTGCCATTCATTACCTTAATAATTTTTGGTTTTGCTATTAGATTAGAAAGTAAAGATATTCCCCTAATTGTGCAAGACTTTAACCGCACAAACCTCAGTAGCAGCTATATTGAAAGATTGTATGCTACTAATCAATTTGTGCCGAAGCAATGGTCTGGTGGCAATCCCACCCGTGATGCAATACATAAAGGAATTGCTAAAGCCGCAGTAATTATTCCGCCGGAATTTAGCCGTGATATTCAAGCAGGTAGAAGTACAAATGTGCAAGTATTAATCGATGCTACTGATGTTAACAATGCCCGTGTCATTAGAAATAGCATTCAGAGAGTGACAAACTTTTTTATGCAAGAGCATGGATTGCTACCTGCTACTAGTATTATTACAGCGCGAATGCGTCTATGGTTTAATCCTGGGAGATTAGAATCGCTGTATATTGTGCCAGGAACTTACGGAGTTGTACTCTGGATTTTTCCTTCATTGCTCTCTGCGATCGCAATGGTACGGGAAAAAGAAAAAGGGACAATTTTACAAGTCTACGCTTCTAGTATTAGTGCCACTGAGCTATTACTTGGTAAAGGATTAGCATACCTATTAATTGCCATTGTCGAGGCATTAGTAGTTATGGTATTAGGCTCAATTATTTTCCACGTTGGCATAGTTAGCAACCCCATAACATTATTACTTGGCACTTTATTATTTCTGACAGATAGCGTTTTTTTCGGATTACTTTTAGGAGTTCGTAGTAGTAACCAAAATGCTGCTGTACAAGGCGTTTCCCTTGTAGGTTTTATCACATCCTTATTACTCTCAGGTTTTATTTATCCCCTCAACAATATTCCTTTCCCTTTATCACTACTACCTAACATAATTCCGGCGCGTTATTACATCGATATCACTCGTGATGCCTTCGTGCGTGGTACAGGATTTGGCGGAGTTTGGTTTGATTTGCTCATGCTTGCAGCTTTGGGATTAGTGTTTTTCAACGTATCACGCCGAGTTTTAAGCCGAATGCAATTATCAAATTAATCTCTCTGTCTTCTCTGCGGTTCAATAAAAAGGAATTTTATGAAACTTATTCAGCGATTATTTGATAGTCCATTTTGGGCATTAGTGCGGAAAGAGATTAATCAAATTCTCCGCAATAAGCAATTAATTGTTTTGTTAGTTGTCCCGCCAACAGTCCAATTATTGTTGTATGGTTTTATTCTCAATCCCGACGTGCATAACTTACGATTAGGTGTCATTGACTATGCTAACGTCAGTGCTAGTCGGGAGTTAGTTTCAGCCATGACATCAAATCGAATTTTCACCTTAGAATCTGTACCAAGCAGTGAAAAAGCATTGAGTCGTCAGGTAGAAGAAGGAAAGCTAGATGTCGGGGTAGTAATTCCTCCCGATTTTCCGCGTAAACTAGCACAAAAATCAGCAGAAATTCAAGTATTTATTGATGCAGTAAATGCCAATACAGCCGGGATTGCCGGAAATTATATGAATCAAATTATCCAGCAATATAATCTACAATTAACCCAAGGTAAAGTAAATCCCCCAGTTGCACCTGAAGTTGTATTTCTTTACAATCCTGGACTGACAAGTAGTTGGTTTTTTGTCCCAGGAGTGATGGGTTTAGTTTTAACATTAATTGGCACATTAGTATCAGCAATTACAGTTGTTCGGGAAAAAGATACCGGAACTTTAGAACAATTATTAATGACTCCGGCTGCTAACTGGCAAATATTACTATCAAAAATTGTCCCTTTAGCATTTTTATTAATGGGCGATGTTTTATTAGCTATTACTTTAGCAACAGTAATATTTCATGTACCATTTCGAGGTAGTTTTCTGCTGTTTTTCGCCCTATCAAGTATGTATGTATTTGTCGGGATTAGCTTGGGTATTATGTTGGCGACTGTGAGTAGTTCGCAACAACAGGTAGTTTTGACATCTTTCTTTATTAATTTACCAATGGTACAAACTTCTGGAGCGATCGCACCCATTGAAGCCATGCCACCTTTGTTTCAAGCCCTATCCCTACTCAATCCCCTGCGCCATTACATTGCGATCGTTCGAGGTATTTTGCTCAAAGGTGTTGGTTTAGATGTACTGTGGATGAATGTTTTAGCTTTAGTCGCTTTTGCTGTTGTCTTATTAACTATTAGTGTTAGTAAGTTTCGCAGTCAATTAAGCTAAAAGACAGGCTAACTTGAAAAGAGGTTATATCATGTCCGGCTAATAGTTATGATTCCCAAATCTATACAGAAAGCCTAAAAACGCCTCCCCTCTGCTCCTGGAGCGGTCTTAATGATAAGTCTTTAACCGGACATGATATCACAGGTCATTTTTAGGAATTTCCTCACGAAATTCTATAACCAATTGCATAGTTTCCACAACCAAATCGCGTAAATCTCGATTGAGCGCTACAGAGCCTTGAGAACCAAACCAACGGTCAAAAATAGTGACATATCGCTGATTTCCATTGACGAATCCTTGCATGAACTTAACCAGAGAATAGTTGACTGTATCCAAGAATTTGGAGTTATTTTCTGGCACCATGCAAGCGATACCTTCTCGTGAATAGGGGCGATCGGGTACGATCGCAAAAGCATCTGGATTTTTTTGCTGTTGCAGCCATCCCTCTAAAAGAATGCTATCGGATGAGAAAGCATCAATAGTATCTTTTTGCAAAGCGGTGTATCCCTCTGCCCTAGTTTTAAAATATACCAGTTTAGCTTTGGGTTGTACACGAGCGATCGCCTGCTCATTTGTGGTTCCCGACAGCACACCAATTCGCTTACCAATAAGTGATTCAGGAGAACCTAGATTACTTCCCTTCTTAACTAATAATTGGGTTCCAGTCGCACCGTAGCTGACAGAAAAATCTACTTTTTTATCTCGCTTCCATGTAAAACTACTAGCATCACATACAATATCAACTTCTTGATTAACTATTTTCGGAATCCGTTCAGATGGGCTAAGACCAACTAATTGCAGTTTAATTTTTTTTCCTGTTTCTTTTTCTAATTGCTCTTTAATCAGAATCAGCATGTCTACAGAATAGCCATTTAACTTTCCTTGACTATCCACATAGGCAAAAGGTAGCGCATCTCTACTAGTACCAGCTGTTAATACTCCTGTTCTGGCGACTTTTTTCATCACAGTCTCAGCAGCTACTACATTAGACATGAGCGTTGCAAATATAAGACTTAAAATAGGAATAGCAATTTTTTCATACATCAGCTTTAAGAGTAGGTAATTTTTTCAAAAATCAAATCTGATTTATATATCAAGCTCAAGAAGTTATCACTATCAAGTACATAGTAAGCTTATCTAGTAACTATTCTTTACATTAGTATTCTTTCATCACTCTGGTGAAAGGAAAATTGCAGCCAACTTTAAGAGGATGTCCCAAAAGTGGGTAGTTGAGTAAAAAAAACTTTCAGGGCATAATCTGTAGATACGTATATACATACAGATACATTGAGAGTAGAGGTTGGAGAGTTTCACCGTCTCCAAGACACTACACGATAGTGCAAAGCACCCGCCAAAGGCGATGTCTACGACGGGCTATGCCTACACAAAACTACATAATTCGGTAAAATTGGGTAAAGCAATTTTTGCGCTTGTTAAACAAAGGTATCAGCAAACCCATGCAACTGAAACTCAGTGCATCCCGACTTCCCTTCGCCCTCCTCTTTTTAATCGCCCCCTTTTTCCTATGGGGGACGGCAATGGTAGCCATGAAAGGGGTGATACCCCATACCACACCGCTATTCATGGCAGGTGTGCGTCTGATACCAGCAGGGATGTTAATTCTGATTGCAGCAGCATTCATGGGTAAACCCCAGCCGAAGGGTTGGGCTGCATGGCTGTGGATTACCTTATTTGCCCTAGTAGATGGAACGCTGTTTCAAGGCCTTTTGGCGGAGGGATTAGTCAAAACTAGTGCCGGATTAGGGTCTGTGATGATTGACTCGCAACCTTTGGCTGTTGCCTTGCTGTCGTTGTGGCTATTCCAAGAACACATTGGTTTTTGGGGATGGCTGGGGCTAGGCTTGGGAGTCACAGGCATTAGTTTAATTGGCTTACCTGATGAGTGGATTTTACATTTTTTCGACTCAGGCGCAAATATTACAATTGGCAACTGGCAAGATTTGTTTGCTAGTGGCGAGTGGTTAATGCTGTTAGCAGCACTATCAATGGCAGTGGGAACAGTGTTGATTCGGTTTGTGTGCCGATATGCTGACCCTGTAAGCGCTACAGGATGGCACATGATTTTGGGCGGATTGCCACTATGGGGAATTTCATCAGTTGTGGAATCCCAGCAGTGGGAGAATCTGGGAGGATCTGATTTCATAGCCTTGGGTTATGCTACCGTATTTGGCAGTGCGATCGCTTATGGGTTATTCTTCTACTTTGCCTCTAGTGGCAGTCTTACGAGTCTTAGTTCTCTCACCTTCCTGACACCCGTCTTTGCGCTACTATTCGGCAATCTTTTTCTCTCAGAAGTCCTCAGTCCGTTGCAGTGGGTAGGAGTATTTCTCACTTTAATCAGCATCTATCTCATTAACCAACGTGATACTTTAGGAGGACAAAATGACACAGTTACTGTCGGCGAGATAGCAAATATACAGGAACCAGTTTTAGAAGCATCTACTAAAAAATTGAACCCCATAAGCCTAGCAGTTAGAGAATCGGAACCAGAAATATTACCTTAGCTTGTTAAAATAATTTTTAATTAGTAATCTAAGTAGGGGATGAGGGAGAAATCAATTAAAAATTCAAAATTTAAAATTTAAAATTAAAGAACTTCTGCCTGGTTGTTGAGCGTAGTCGAAACACTGCCTCCTGCCTCCTGCCTCCTTTTTCCCAATTCTCAATTAAAAATGACAGTTAACATTTTGTCGTCTAGAAGCTATTGTGGTATCGAAAATTTGAAAAGCACCTTCAGGCTGAAACTTGCAATATGAGGTTATGCCGTTCCTCAATTCTGATATTTACCTGTTTGTCTTGCGTGGGTTTTTACCCAAATCGCTCAAGTGCAGCTACACCTAACCTAGCACCTGAAATTTTAGAACTTGCACAAGCTAGTTCAACAGTTACTGCTAGTCCAGCTGTTTTGAGATATGGTAGTCGAAAATCAGATGTGCAGAGACTACAAACCCAATTAAAGCAGTTGGGATACTACAGAGATGTAGTAGATGGACAGTATAACGCCAGTACGGAAATCGCTGTAGCTAAATTCCAGAAAGTAAAGGGTTTAAAATTAGATGGGATTGCTGGCCCGGCGACTCAGGAGAAACTGCAAGTAGCTTTGGCAGCTAAACAGCAGTTTGTCACCTCTCCAATAATTACTTCTCCAAAAGTTATCTCCCCAATAGTTACCTCTATTGCTCCGACTTCTGCAAATCCCCAAGCATCTGAGAGAGGTTTTGTCTGGTGGTTACTATTTGCTGTTGGAGTTCTAGGATGTAGTGGCGTACTTTTTTATCTGCTGAGGTCGTTTCAGAAGGTAAAGCAAGTGCAAAAGTCTGAAATATCAGAGGCTAAAAGTTTGAGTGAAGCTAACAAAGAACCGATTACACCACCGTTACTGGAGACTGTCACTAGTCTACAAACGCCTCCAACACCATTTTCCACACAATTACTGCTACCAGAAAAAACTTCCCGTCTAGCTAAACTCAATATCGTTGATGAATTAATTCAAGATTTACGCAGTTCTGACCCAACGAAGCGGCGCAAGGCTATTTGGGATTTGGGTCGGCAGGGAGATTCGCGAGCAATTCAACATCTGGTTGACCTGATAATTGATGCTGATTCTCAGGAAAGCAGCTTAATTTTGGCAGCTGTGTCAGAAATTGGCATCCGCACACTCAAACCGATGAACCGTGCTTTAGCAATTTCAATTCAAGATGAAAGTCCACAAGTGCGGCAAAATGCGATCCGTGACCTGACGCGCGTTTATGACATGATGGGTCAAATGAGTCAGATGTTGCGCCATGCGCTAGAAGACCCAGATGTCGATGTGCAAGCAACAGCACGATATGCTTTAACTCAAATGAATCGAATACGTGACTTGCCGGAGCAACAGAGTCTACAGGAAGATTCTCATAATGATTCACAATAATAGATTTTTCTTTCAATTTAAAATCTAAGTTGCGCTGAAAGCGAACTAAAGGTGTTACCTAAAATCTAAAATTCGCAGTCAATGTACTAAGCTGAATCTGCTGTCAGCTTAAAAATATTTCAACTGGATTTGGATATTGGTATCTGGCCCTGCCACTAAAAATGCTGCTTCGCTAAATCTGGGCGCTCTTGTGCGAATTTCTGGGTTGCTGGAAAATCCAAAACCTTCGCTTGGGATACCAAAAATATTGCTATTGAGAGTGCTGTCGTTATTTTGATCGTGGAAGACAGCAACGGCATAACTACCTGCTTTCAAGTTATTAAAGGTAATTGGTAAGGGATTTTCAGTAATCTTGGTACACTGCTTTTGTAAGACGCGATCGCCATCGCTAGGAAATCCTTCACTGCTAGCAAATATACTGGCACAGACTTGTCCTTTTTTATTTTTCAAGCCATCGATTTCCACAGTGAGTTTGCCGTTAAAATTTGCTTTGGCACTAAATGACCATGCCAAATTTCCCATAACTGCCAATAGCAGCATACTAACTCTTAAGCCTTTAAGCATAAAATTTTCACAAGGTAAAAGCGATCGCTAAATTATTGAAGGAGGCAGGGTAGCGCGCAGTGTAGAGCCTTGTCTGCGACACGCTTAGAGACGCTACCAAGGAGCGTCGGTAAACTTTCCTCCTGCCTCCTGCCTTTCTTAATAAAGCACTAATCAGGCAAAAAGTAGGAGGTTTTATACCACCTACTTTTCCCCGCTTGGGTAGAGAATTTTGCGGAATCAGTTCAATCAACTAATGGTGTCTTAATAGCTCATATTAAGAATATGCCAGAAGATGAACCAAAGAAATATTTACCCTAAATTCTCCCAATTGAGCTTTGTTCATCAGAAAATCCAGTTGCATCACCTTCTTTGAGAAATCCATTGTAGGCTTCCATACCGTGTTCGCCGATATCCAAACCTTCTAATTCCTCTTCTTTGGATACTCTAATACCTAAAGTCGCTTTTAGTGCCAACCAAAAAATACTACTGAGTAAAACAGTGAAGCCACCTACTGAGAGAACACCTAGCAACTGAACACCAAACTGTCCAAAGCCACCACCTGAAAATAAACCTTTTTCTGGGCCAAGTGTATACCAGGTAAAAACACCAGGGCCAACAGACCATAGACCAACTGCTAGGGTTCCCCAGATACCACAAACTAAGTGAACTGAGGTAGCCCCCACTGGGTCATCAATACCAAGTTTGTCAAAAAATGTTACAGAGAAAACTACCAGTACTCCAGCAATGAAGCCAATTACTAAAGAACTAGCGACACCTACGTAAGCACAAGATGCTGTAATCCCAACTAAGCCAGCCAAAATACCATTGATAATCATTGACAGGTCTGGTTTACCTAAGTACAACCAAGCTGTGATGGTGGCAGCAATTCCACCGGCAGCAGCAGCCATATTAGTGGTTAGAGCAATATGACTGATTGCACCAGGATCGGCAGCCATTACAGAACCTGGGTTGAAACCAAACCAACCCAACCACAGGATCAAACAGCCCAAAGTAGCAATACTCATGTTGTGACCGGGCATTGCTACAACTTGCTTGTCTTGATATTTTCCAAGACGGGGCCCAAGAAATGCTGCCCCCATCAAAGCTGCCCAGCCACCTACAGAGTGAACCACCGTAGAACCGGCAAAATCCCAAAAGCCTCTGTCTGCTAGCCAACCACCACCCCAAATCCAATGTCCGGTAATGGGATAGGCAATACCTACAAGTAAGAGGCTGAAAATTAGGAAGTCAACAAACTTAATCCGTTCGGCTACTGCACCAGAAACGATTGTTGCTGCTGTTCCAGCAAACACTAGCTGGAATAAAAACTTGGCTGCTAAAGGTACACCAGCCCAATTAATGGCACTGAAGACACCTTTATAAGCGTCTGCTGTGGCGGGACTGTTATCTACTCCTTTTAAGAAAAACCCATTCAATCCAATGAAGTCATTGCCATCACCAAACATTAAGGCAAAACCGATTGACCAAAAGGCAATGGTAGACAGAGCAAATACAATCAAGTTTTTGGAAAGAACATTGACAGCGTTTTTCTGGCGACAGAAGCCAGTTTCTAACATACAAAAACCAGCGTTCATGAAGAACACTAAAAAAGCAGCGATCGCTACCCACAGGGTGTCAATAGCAATTTTGAGTTCTGCTGTCGTTGGCGCTGCGATTGGAGTTTGGGCAACTGCGGCATAACCCCAACCCAACACAATCAGACAAGCGATAGGTAAACAAGCTTGCCAACTGGGAGAAAGTCGCTTAATCAGATTAAATAGCTTGACTTTAGAGTTGGATTGTGAATTAATATCGTAATTTCTTGCAGACAAATGCCTCTTTTTTGGTTTCGATTTTTGTTTGTACATGAATTTGAGCATCATCCTCCAAACCATCCTTAAAAAAGGGAAAAAACACTTTAAACAGAAAAAACTACCGTCCGAAGTTAGATCCAGTGGTTTTTGATATTTTTCCTTTAGACTACTTGTTTAAAAACCAGAAACTCAAATAACCTTAGTAGGAGTTTAAGAAACTATTGGCACATCTGTAAATATTTTTTATACTTCTTCGTAAGAAATTTATGATGTATTTTCTGAAATAGTCAAGTCTTCTTCACTTAATCTTTAATCTTTGAAAAAAGTTGGCTGAGAAAGTACCTAAAATTGTCTTGAATAATGTCAATAAAAAATCCGGTAGAAAGTAGCAATGAATCTGTGTAATATACATCATAACTACCGTAAAATGGCTTTTTTTAGCTAAAAATGTGATTTTTGGCTCTATTCACTATCGAGGGCACCGACTTCTGGAGTATTAGTCCGATTTTTGTCTTCTTCTGCAACAAATTGCTCGATCGCATAAACATCAGGCCATACTGACGCGCCATGTTCGTAGGCATCGATCCCAATGCGATCGGCTTCGGGATTGACGCGTAAGTGTCCCAGCGCTTTCAGACCAACAAACATTAAAAAGCTAAAGCCGACGGTGAAAACTGCGATCGCTACCACACCTAAAATTTGTATACCTAACAAATCAAAGCCGCCACCTAAAAATAACCCTGCCTTTTTGTTAAGGGTTAGTTCTGCTTGGACTAAGTTCCAAACCCAGGGACAACGATGGGGTAAGCGATCGCCCCCATAATGGCACTGTAAATTAAGTTACCAATAAAGTCGGTTATTCCAGCCATTGAACCAGTAGCGATCGTAGTAGCTGTAGCAGTAAAGGCAAACTGGAAGAAGAACAAGGTATAGGTATTAGATGGCAGATGTAGAACCTGGCGCACCCAATGTATAGCTACCATCAGCACCAGTTAGCTGACTGAGGAAAAAGTATCTATGCTAACTAACCCACCAGCACTTGTACCAAAGGCAATCCCAAAGCCGATTCCCCACCACACTAAGATGGTGACAGTGGCGTTAATAAAGTTTTCTAGTAAGGCGTTAACTACATCTCTTTGGCGGTTGAAACCTGCTTCTAACATAGCAAAGCCGGTTTGCATGAAGAATACTAAAAATCCGGTGATTAGTACCCAGATACTATCAATGGAAATTTGCAGTTTCGTTGTAGTTTCAGATAAAGACTGAATAGTGGGAGGATCTGCCGCCTGTACAATTGTCGGGGCAAAAACTGCAAACACCATTGAAGCGATCGCTAATGCCAGTAGGCGATGTGAGGGAGGAATACATTTATTCATTGGTTATTTTTTTCTGCTGTCAAAATGGTAATTGATGTTAGTAATATACTTAGCAACATCAAATAATTTAATAAAGCTAACCAAATTTAGCTTTTATTCAGCACTTTTCAGAAATAATCCTCTCATTCTCCGTATCAGTTATTTATTTTTCTGGAAACACACTTTTTCTAATATTCAAAACTTTGACTAAACCAAAACATAAACATTCCTTCACAGAAATTATGAGACTAGTATTGCAAGGCGGAATTAAAAATTAAAAATTAAAAATTAAAAATGAATACAGCATAAGGGTTTCGTTGATTTGGGATGATTGGTTTATTTCCACCGCGTTGTACTAGTTACTGATTTCACTTTGGTAAATTTATGCCCAAACGAATAAATTTGACTGATTGCCTATTTACTCAAACCAAAAAACTGTATCATAAAATACATTTTTTGGTTTTTTGTGATGAAATTAACTCATGATGCAATAAAAAAGCAACTATATCCTTTATTGCTGTGTATTTTCCGACATCATAAATTGGACAATTCTAGATGTTGTTAACTTTTTATACAAACAGTTAATTCTTTGTGACTTTAAAGGTATATCAATTGATCACTGCACTCAAAATTTTGTCTTAAAAGCAACGCAGATTTCCCACACTTATCCTGAGATAGCAGCTTGGTCGAGCTATTTATACAAGATACAGCGTTTTGCAACTACATGACTCACATAGAATTGTTACAACAAGGCTAACAAACCTAATTTCCTTAAAGAAACCGGGTTTAGAGTACCTGTAATATGGGAGACTTGGCAATATTGCCTATAAATCAGATTTAAAATGAGTAACACAATTTCGGATATTGCAGTTAAGACCATCAACGGTGAAGATAAGCAACTAAATGAGTACACCGGAAAGGTACTCTTAATTGTAAATTTAGCTTCCTTCTGTGGTTATACTTCTCAATACGAGGGCTTAGAAAAGTTAAACCAAAAGTATGGAGAAGCAGGTCTACGCATTTTGGGGTTCCCTTGTAACGATTTTGGAGCGCAGGAACCAGGAAGCAATGAAGAAATTGTGCAATTCTGCACGAGTAAATATGGTGTTACCTTTGAACTATTTGATAAAGTTCATGCCAAAGGCTCACAGCAGCATCCACTTTATGAGCGACTTACTAAAGCCGTTGAGCCAACGGGAACTGTTGCTTGGAACTTTGAAAAATTTTTAGTTAATAAGCAAGGTGAAGTAGTAGCTAGATTTAATAGTAGTGTCCAGCCAAATTCACCAGAGCTAATTACCACAATTGAGAAAGAATTAGCTAAATAGTCATTAGGTAAAAATTTCTGTACTATGAATTATTGACTATTAGCTCTGAGCTGTTAAAATTATTTACTTCCAGACAATTAATTGAGAATGTTCTCTCAATAAGTAGTTTAATTTATTTGTGTCTAATTTGTCATGAACGTTGCAATCATTGGTTGTGGTTATGTTGGTTATAAAGTTGCTCAATATTGGCAACAAGATAAGAATTTTGTTGTCAGTGTAACCACAACTTCACCTGAGCGTGTCCCTGCACTACAATCAGTATCTCAAAGAGTTGTAGTTACCTGTGGTAATGACATAGATAGTCTAAAATCAGTTTTGCACAATCAAGATGTTGTACTTTTGAGCGTTGGGGCAAAAAGTGGAGAAGTTTATGAAGAAACTTATCTACAAACTGCCCAAACTTTAGTTTCGTGCTTACAACAGATTAAGAGTGTAAAACAATTAATATACACAGGTAGTTATGCAGTATATGGTGACAGGAATGGTGTATGGGTAGATGAAGAAACACCGCTTGCACCTCCTAATTTAAATGCCCAAATTCTCCGAAAAACAGAAGATGTCTTGCTATCAGCATCTAGCGAAAATCTCCGTATTTGTATATTCCGCTTAGGAGGGATTTATGGAACTGGTAGAGAACTGTTGAAAATATTTGGTAGATATTCTGGTACAACCCGTCCGGGCAATGGTGAGGATACCACAAATTGGGTTCATCTAGATGATATTGTTGGTGCGATAGAATTTGCCCGTCACCGTCGTTTGCAAGGAATTTACAATCTGGTAGATGATGCACATCTCACCAGCCGAAACTTGCTAGATAACTTATTTGAAAAACATAATTTACCCAAAGTAGAATGGGATACATCTATCAAGAGTACTCGCCCATATAATGCTTGGGTATCCAATGAAAAGCTTAAAGAAGCTGGATACGAGTTGATTCATCCACAGATAATTTTTTAGCAAGTATTAAAAACTAGGAATTATGCAAACATCTGCTGTAGCTAACACAACTAATTTGACAGCATCTCCTAGCCAGTTTTACAGTTGGCAAAATTATCGTTGCGCCTACGAAGTTCATCAACCAATTAATACAACATCTGAAGGCGTTCCCTTACTATTAATTCATCCGATTGGTGTGGGATTGTCGCGGCGATTTTGGCAACGATTTTGTCGCGAGTGGTATAGTACAGGTCAGTGTAATTCAATTTACAACCCTGATTTACTAGGATGTGGTGAAAGTGATATGCCCCGTGTAGCTTACACTCCTAGTGATTGGGCAGAACAGTTGCAGTCCTTTTTACAAACAGTAGTCCAAAAACCGGTTATTCTAGTAGTACAAGGTGCTTTATTACCAGTTGCTATCCAATTAGTCCAAAAGGAATCAAATTTAATTGCCGGACTGGTACTTTCTGGGCCACCAACGTGGGCTTTGATGACAACTAAACCACCAGAATGGCAGGAACAATTCCTTTGGAACGTGTTAGATTCGCCTTTTGGTAGTGCTTTTTATCGCTATGCACGCACCCCAAAGTTTTTACGTTCTTTTTCGATTCGCCAACTCTTTGCTTATGAAAATGCTGTGGATGCAGAGTGGTTAAATACATTGCTTGCAGGTGCAGAAAATCCTGCTAGTCGCCATGCAGTATTTTCTTTTTTAGCAGGGTTTTGGCGAGATGATTATACTAGTTTTATTGCCTCGATTCAGCAACCAACATTAGCAGTTATGGGCGAAACTGCATCGAGTATTAGCCAAGACAATAAAAAAGAAACGCCAGATGAACGCTTGGCTCCTTATCTTGCTTGTTTGCCTGAAAGTCGAGGTATAAAAATAAATGGGCGTAATGTTTTACCCTATGAATCAACTGCTGAGTTTGTAGCAGCGATCGCTCTATTCATTAATGAAGTTTTTTAGCTGATTGATAGTTAGATTGTGCCAGTTCTCCCATGATAGGTTATGACTGACTGGAATTGATTACTAAAGGCAAGCAAAATTATGTTATCCAATCGCCGAGGACAACGAGTACCCAATGTCACTTTTCATACTCGCAATAATAACCAGTGGGTGGATGTGACAACCGAGCAGCTATTTGCTAATAAGACAGTAGTTGTCTTCTCTTTACCGGGTGCTTATACTCCGACTTGTTCATCCACTCATCTCCCTGGCTACAACGAATTAGCTCCGGTTTTCAAAGAAAATGGTGTCGATGACATTATCTGTATTTCTGTCAATGATGCCTTTGTGATGAACGAATGGGCAAAGGATCAAGAGGCAGAAAATATCACATTAATTCCTGATGGAAATGGTGAATTTACTGAAGGTATGGGTTTATTGGTAGATAAATCAGACTTGGGTTTTGGCAAGCGATCGTGGCGCTATTCTATGCTGGTTAGAGATGGTGTAATTAACCAGATGTTTATTGAACCAGAAGAGCCAGGAGATCCCTTTAAGGTGTCTGATGCTGAGACAATGCTCAGATATATCAACCCCCAAGCAGTTAAGCCCGAAGTAGTTTCCCTGTTTGCGAAAGTGGGTTGTCCCTTCTGTGCCCGTGCTAAGGAAATGCTCAAGGAACATGGCATCAACTACGAAGAAATTACCTTGGGTAAAGATATTACCACGCGATCGCTAAAAGCAGTTGCAGGTGCAACAACAGTTCCCCAAGTATTTATCGATGGTAAATTAATTGGTGGTTCTGAGGCCTTAGAAGCCTACTTCGCTGCTAAATAGGGTTGAGTAGGGTTGCAATACTGGGTAGGTTTTGCCTAAAAAAGAGAAAATTGTAGGTTGGGGAGCCACTGCGTTGGACGGGTTCCCCGGCTTGAAGCAAGTGGCGTTTGAGGAACAAAACCCAACATTTGGTGGGGTTTTTTGGGTTTCGCTATTGCTCAACCCAACCTTGTATAGTCCTATATGGAAGCAAATTAGCAAACCTGCCCCTTGGGATGAAAAAATTAGCTTGTGGATTTAACCCCTTGCACCAGTTACATAAGCAACTGTTAAAGGATGTTGAGGATGATTAAAAACCTGCTCTACAGTACCTGATTCAATCAGTTGTCCAATGCCGTCTTGTACCCAAAATAAAGCGACTCGATCTGCAATTCTCTTGGCTTGAGCCAGATTGTGAGTAACAATTAACACAGTATAGCGCTGGCGCAAACTGATAATTAAATCTTCAACAAGGTTGCTGGAAATAGGGTCGAGGGCACTACAAGGTTCATCCAGTAGTAATACTTCTGGCTGCAAAGCCAAGGCTCTAGCTATGCACAAACGTTGCTGCTGCCCACCCGAAAGAGCTAAAGCTGAAGATTGCAACCGGTCTTTTACTTCATCCCATAGTCCTACATCCTGGAGGCTGGTTTCGATAATTGGATCAATTTGGTGGCGATCGCGGATGCCATGCTCTCGCAAAGGTAATTCCAGATTCTGCCATATTGAGAAAGGAAAGGGATTGGGTTTTTGAAAAATCATGCCGACTTGACGCCGCAAGGCAATGACATTGATTTTGGAATTTACCACTTCTAAACTACCAATACGGATTCTTCCCTGAACTCGACACTTGGGAATCATATCGCTGAGGCGATTGAGGCAACTGAGCAAGCTAGTTTTTCCACAACCAGAAGGCCCAACCAAAGCCAAAATTTCTCCGGCATTGACAGCTAAGTTGACATTAGCAAGGGCTGTTTTTTGTGCGTATTGCAGAGTTAAGTTCTCAATTTGAATCAACGGTTCAGTACCTGCCAAGATGTTCTCCTCTATATCCACCAGTCCTCATCCAGAAATAACTCTGCTGTGTAACCAACGTTTTGCAATCCACGCTGCTGTGCCATTAATCAACAGCAGTAGTAATAGCAAAACCGATGCACTAGCATAAGCACTCTTATCTCCTCCTGAAACGTTCATTGAGAGATCAAAAATATGAACCGAAAGGGTACGCCCAGAATCGAGGAGTGATTGTGGCATTCGGTCTACGTAACCGCTAGTGAAAATTAAAGCCGCAGTTTCCGCAATAGCCCGACCAACACCAAGCACAAATCCTACAACTAAACCAGGAATAGCAGCAGGTAACAATATCTGAAATATTGTGGTTGTGCGCGAAAAGCCAAGAGCGGCGGCTCCTAATCTGTACTCATTAGGAACCGCTAAAAATCCTTCCTCTGTAGAGCGAATCAAGATTGGTAGCACCATACACGCTAGTGTGAGTCCGCCTGAAAGAATGGAAAACCCCAGCCCTAAAACTTTGCAAAACAAGACGTTGCCAAACAACCCGAAGACAATCGAAGGTACACCAGCAAGTACATCTAGACTGCGGCGTACTAATCTAGCGAACCAACTATCACTAGGAGTAAATTCTGCGAGTAAAACTGCTGTACCAACACCAACGGGCAGGCAAACCGTCATACATACACCAATAATTAAAACGGTGGAAACGAGAATACTGGCAATTCCACCTTCTCTACCCGCATTTTCTGGTTCACTAATCAGAAATTCCCAAGATAAATATCCGATACCGTGCCAGAGGATATCGCTGACTATCCATAAAAAGATGGCCGTAACGAGGGCGGCTGTTGCCCAAACTAAGCTTGTTGCTAGCCACTCTCTAAGAATGATACGATTATCTTTGCTTTGTTTTATCTCTGCCATTTGCCTTGACTGATAACTTCAGCGATCGCCACTAAGACCACAATCATTCCCATCAATATCAAGCCACTGACAAACAGCGCACTACGGTGATCCCCTGTGGCATACGCCATTTCTAAAGCAATATTGGCCGTGAGTGTGCGGATGGGGTCAAATAAGCTTTTTGGGGTCTGTACCACATTGCCGCATACCATCAAAATTGCCATTGTTTCACCAATGGCACGACCTGTCCCTAAAATTAAGCCTGTAAATAATCCTGATTTGGCTGATGCAAAAACTACTGTGCAGATTGTTGTCCAACGTGATAACCCTAGTGCAGCAGCACCTTGAATGTAAGAGGTGGGAACTTTTTCGAGGCTAGCATCGGCTATAAGCGCGACTGTTGGCAGAATCATCACCGCCAAAATTGCTATTCCTGCTAATAGGCTTGGCCCTGGTGGATGAATTTTACCAATCAGAGGAACTAGCACGACTAATCCCCAAAAGCCATAAACTACAGAAGGAATCCCCGCTAATAATTCAATGAGACGGCGATAGAGTTGAGCTACCATTGGCGGGGCATAGAATTGGCAAAAGACAGCAGATAAAATGCCTATAGGAGTAGCAATTAGCACTGCACCAGCCATTGCCAAGAAAGTACCCAGCAACATAGGTGAGAGATTATATAAACCTGCTGTGGGATTCCAAGAGGAGTCGGTAAAGAAGCGGGATAGTGGTATACGACTGAAGATTGGTAAGGATTCCCAAAGTAGAAAGACAACAATTAAAAGTGCGATCGCTCCTGCGGTTGTTGCTAAACCTCGTAGTATCCAAATTAACCAAACATCATTGGGCGATGGAGACAAAGTTCTGCTTTTTAACAATGTCACTTACCTGCTGTGATTGTGCAAAGTTAATAAATTCTTTCACCAGTCCTTGGGGTTCAGTTTTGATGACCAAGTTAAGCGGTCGAGAAATAGGAAAGCTCCCGTTTTGTACATTAGCTGTTGTTGCTGCTACACCGTTTACAGGTAGCAATTTGATTAGTACTTTATTGGCGGCGCTATTTTCTGCCGAGCCAATGGAAACATAGCCAATAGCATTCGGGTTTCCGGCTACAGTCTTAATTCCTTGCTCATTATCACCAATCACTACTTGTGCTTTGATGTCAGTATTTTTTAGCTTGAAGTAATGGGTAAACAATTCCAGGGTAGAACGTCCTTCGGCTTTATTAACAACTGTAATTGCCCCATCCTTACCCCCTACCTGTTTCCAGTTATTCACCTTACCTGTGTAAATATCTACAATTTGCTTGTCAGTTAGGGATGGCACGGGATTTTCTTGATGGAGAATCATCGTTACTCCATCACGAGCGATGGAAAACGCTTTTAAATCTTTTTCTTCGGGCTTTAAGGCACGGGAAACCATGCCAATATTGGCTACACCTTGACGAGCATCTGCAATACCGCGAGAAGAACCCCCTGATTGCACATCAACTCGCACACTGGAATGTTGCGATTCAAACTTTTTGCCAATTTCTGCTGCTAATGGTGCGATTGTACTTGAACCAGTAAGTACCAATTTTCCTTGTAGCCTATTTGCATCATTTGTGACTGCTTGCGGAGGTTGAGAACAACCTTGCAACCAAATGCTTGTCACTAATCCTATTGCCATCACCGAAATTTGTGAATTTTTCATCTTCTCCCTTTATTTCTTCTATAGATATTCCAGGTTTTAGTTGAACGAGAGAACACAACAGCCGAGGTTTAAAGCCTTGCCTGTAGCTACTTCGACTTCAGGGGCAAGACGATAGAGAAATGCTTTGCCATCTCGCTCCCGCACAACCAATTTGGCTCGACGCAAAACCTGTAAATGATGAGAGAGCAGACTTTGCTCCAAATGCAAAATCGCATTCATCTCTCTCACTCGCTTAGGACTGTCAATCAAAAGTTGTAAAACTGCCAAACGGGTTTCATCTGCCAGTACCTTAAGCTTGTCTACACAATCGATGCTTAAATTTGTACTATTTTGCATTGCCCTGAAAAGGATAAGTTTTCCTTATTTTCAGCATAAATAGCAACAATTAGACAGTTGACAATTAAAATTTATTAGCACTTTTTTTACAAATGAGCGTTCATATGAAATTGTATTCATGCTTAGTGTCTCATATTTGGTAACTATCCGGTTCAATCTCAATGAGGCGCAATGACCCTTTTGCCACGCTAACGCTTTAAAAGAAATCAACACCTCATCCAATAGCAAGGTTTTGTTATTTATCCGGATTGTAAACTTCGGTATTTCGATATACCATGTGTAGTATAAAAGCCGTTATAAATCCAAAATTTCAATTTTATCGTGAGCGTTCTTTTTTCCTAAGCACGTAGCATAGCCCCTTGCTCTCTGGTGAGGACATTTCTATTATTAAAACTCTGTTGTCAAGCTATTGGCATCTCGGCTCAATATAATTGTGGAAAGTAAATGTTGTGACCTTATCAGAGTTCAGGGTAACTGAAACTTTGAGAGATTTTAAAACCCTTCATCCAAATGAAGGGCTATCGCATCAGGTCAGAGGAATTATTTTACACAATTCTTGGAACAGCAGGTTAACGACTTTACTGATCAGTTTTCCCTGAATGTGTTTACCACCTAGCAACTTCTCACCTTGCTCAGTGACGTTAGCTTTGAGTGAATCGCGGTAGTTAATCAATTCCTTGGTGAGTTTGTTCTCTGGTAATCTGCCAGTTTCTATGCCAGTTAGAACGTGCTGCCACAGGCTAATTCGACACAGTGAGGAACCACTGGGTTTTTCAATTAAACCGTCTCCCGACTGTTCCAGAACAGTACCCAGGCCCAAACGCATTTTGAAAGTGTCGCGGCTGCGGTTGCGTTTAATTCGTTTAGTGTCACCGACTAATCGCTTCACGATGGTTTCTCCGTTTTGACGTTCGCGCTCGGTTTTCTTTATTTCCCGAACCTCATACTCAATAACGGGCTTCCCGTTGATACCCAAGAATGACTCAAAAGGATAAATCCTGGTGAGCAAACGCGGTTGAAAGAGATTTTAGATATCAGAAAAGTGTTACTAGGAGCAGGGGTCAACTATCAAACTTTAGGGGGATTTGTCATCAACCAGTTAGGGCATATTCCCTTGGTCGCTGAACATTTTGAGTGGGCGAGACTACGCTTTGAAGTAGTTAGTATGGATGGAAACCGAATAGATAAAGTGTTGGTTGTGCCAATGCACTCTGATTTCTAATTTGGTCTGCCCAGGGGGTTGGCTGTTGACGGTGGAATAAGCCATTGGCGTAGGTAATGTCTGACACCTGGTCGTGCAGTATGGATTGTGCTACGGAAACAAGAGTCACAACTGCCTGAAGATGAGCAACTGATGGCACTACTAACAGCACAACATCCTTTTTTTGCCCAAATATTGCTCCGAGATGAACCCAATTGAATTGGAGTCGCAGCACCTTAAAAAAGATGAACTATGTGGGCAAATATTTGATGATGAGTTAGACCTTGCTTGCGCTGTGATTGATGGCGTTAAAGCTAGGGGAGAAAAGGGCAACTATAGTACAGAGCGTATTAAATTTGACTCAAATCCTTCAAGTTAAACTTTCGTTACATAGTTATAAATTTCCCCGCCCACCTACTTAGTTGATTGAATTGTTATCAAATCTTTCCGAATTAAGTTGAATTCTATACCTAAAATAGCTTTAAAAAAATAGACTTTTTGAAATCGATCAATAAAATTATTCTACTGATATTGCTGCGATTCCAAACTTCATGCTCAACCGTATCATCAAAAACTAAGCACTTGCCTTCTTGCCAGGTTTTCGTTTCATTCCCCACCCGTATCTCACAGTCATCAGGCACAATTAAACCCAAATGACAACGAAGTACAGTATTTATATATCCCTTATGAGGAACAATATGAGTTCCAGGTGCAAGGGAAGAAAAAGTTGCTGTACTCATTCCAGAGATGGATTCTACTAATTTTGTTGTTTCTGGACATAAGCGGCAGTTATGCTCTATTTTTTTACCAAAAGAATACAAAGCAAGAATATCCCAGCCTTTATTATAAAGAAACTCTTTTTGCCAAGGATTAGAATTAAATTGTTGTAGACTATTTAACTCTTCTTTAATGAGCAGCCAGTTAGATTTCAAGCTCTCTGTAAATTTGAAATTAGTAGTTTCGTAAAACATTTTTTGATTATTTTATATTCGTTGGTTTGAAGATAACAGGGAGAGCTTTTAAACTACGAAAAGCAACCTTGTTGCGCCACTCAAGCTTGTCCTGTGACAGCTTTAACTCAGGCAATTGCTGTACAAGTGCAGTAATGGCAATTTCAGCTTCAAGCCGTGTCAATATTGCACCCAAACAATAGTGAATACCATCAGCAAAAGCTAAGTGACTATTATTAACTCGTGTAATATCAAAGGAGTCAGGGTCAGTAAATTGTGCAGGGTCGCGATTTGCAGCACCTAAAGCAACAAGAACTTTCTCGCCAACTCGAATAGTAATATCATCCATATCAACATCTTCAGTTGCTACTCTTGTAGTGATTTGGATTGGGCTGTCATAACGTAGTATTTCTTCTATAGCACTTTGGATAAGTGTTGGTTGTGATTTTAGCTGTTGCATCTGCTGTGGGTGACGTAATAGAGCAAGCATACCGTTACCTATGAGATTCACTGTGGTTTCTTCACCAGTAAAGAATAACAGCATACAGACAGATATAATTTCTTCTTCACTTAACTTTTTATCCTGTTCTTTGACTACAATCAAGGCGCTCAATAAATCCTGTTGAGGATTTTTTTGACGTTGTGCAATTAAGCTTTTAAAATAATCTGTAAACTCCAACACCACTTTATTCATGTGTTCATAATCTTCTAAAGACCTGAGTGGATCTAAAATATTAGACAGTTCATCCGACCAATGATATAGTTTAGACCAATCTTTAATAGGTACTCCTAATATTACGGCAATGACATTGCAAGGTAATGGACAAGCAAAATCGGATATTATATCCATCGAATCTGTGTGTCGAACTTTATCAATCAGTTCGTCTGCAATTTGTTGAATTTGGGGACGCAAAAATTGGAGACTTGTAGAAGAAAAGGCTTTACTAATTAGTCCTCGCAATCTAGTATGCTCAGGCGGATCTAAAAATATTAGCCATTTGTCAATAACTTGTGCAAGCCTATCGAGATTTTGATGATTCAAATAATAGCTTTTATGTTTAACATTTTTTGACATTTTATCAACACAAAAGCGAGAATCGCGCAAAACTGCTTTGGCATCAGCATAGCGAGTAAGTACCCACATTCCCCTAAAGCTTTGATGTATTGGTTCAACAGAGCGAAGACTGTGGTAAATAGGATAGGGATTTGTCCGAAATGCTGGGTCATAAGGATTGAATTTGAGAGCTTTTGGAATCCCTGATTTTTGAGCCTTATTTGTATGAGTAATTGGCTCCATTTCACACATCTCTTGTGAATATCCAAACTTGACAGAAATGACTTAGCAAGTAAAATTTATAGGTAAAGCCTTTAAGCCACGTATGACTATGCTCTTTTTTCGCTCAAGCTTGTTTGAAGCTAACTTTAAATCAGGAAATTGTTGAATTAATGTGTTAATAGCAATTTGAGCTTCCACGCGTGCTAGTGCTGCTCCTAAACAATAATGAATACTATCAGCAAAAGCAACGTGCTGATTCTGTTCTCGATTAATATTTAACTCGTCGGGTTCAGGAAACTGGGCTGGATCTCGATTAGCTGCTCCCAAACAAAGAACTATCTTTTCACCTGCTTTAATTGTTTGGTTGCCTATTTCTAAATTCTCAGTAGCGATACGGGTTAACATTTGAATTGCACTATCATAGCGAATTATTTCTTCTACAGCACTTGCGATTAATGTTGGTTCTCTTTTGAGTTTTTCCATTTGTTTAGGATATTGTAGTAATGCCAGCATTCCATTGCCTATCGTGTTACCAGTGGTTTCTTCGCCAGCTCCAAATAATAATGTGCAAATTGCCAATATTTCTTTTTGACTTAGCCTGTCATTTTGCTCTTTAGCTCTAATCAAATTACTAATCAAGTCTTCTTGTGGATCTTTTTCTCGTTCGGCAATCAGAGTACTTAAATATTCCTGAATCTTTTCTGTAGCTTTATTCATTGCTGTATACTCTTCTAGTGACACCAATGGGTCTAAAATACGGGACAAAACATTAGTCCACTGATGAAGTTGTTGTTGAGCTTCTTTTGGTATTCCCAACAGCTTACTAATTACACTTACAGAAAGTGGACTGGCCAGATCGGCAACAATGTCCATACTTCCCTGATGTCGAACCTTGTCAAGTAGCTCATCCACAATTTCCCGAATACGGTAACGCATACCCTCAACAACCACCTGAGAAAAGCTTTTACTCACCAACGCACGTAATCTAGTATGGTCTGGTGGGTTCATATAAAATAAAAATCGACTGGTGGTATAAGCAAGGGTGTTTAGATTCTTTCCTTTGTCTTGGAAATATTTGTTTCTTTCTTGTATTGATTTTGGTCTATCATCAGTACGAACACAACCACTTTTTAAAACTGCTTTGACATCAGCATATCGGGTAACTATCCAATCGCCTCCAACAAAGTATCGATGTACCGGATCTTCTGAGCGGAGTCGATGGTAAGTTGGATAGGGATTAGCGTTAAATTTAGGGTCAAAAAGATTGAATTTAAATGCTTTTTCTAGCTCTCGTTTCTCGCTATTTTGAGTACTAATTACTTTTGGATTCATACATTT
The DNA here is from genome assembly GCF_017114965.1 of Nostoc sp. JL31. Classification (NCBI taxonomy): domain Bacteria; kingdom Bacillati; phylum Cyanobacteriota; class Cyanophyceae; order Nostocales; family Nostocaceae; genus Nostoc; species Nostoc sp. JL31. The sequence continues at coordinate 8,020 of NZ_JABXKO010000049.1, read as the reverse complement.
TTTTTCAAACACTAACTGAAGATTGGATTGATGGTAATAAGTGATATTCCTCTACTAAGTATTTAGCTAGAGTTTCGATACTGGGATACTCCCAAAAAAGAATAATTCCCAGTTCACAACCAATCCATTGACCTAATTCACCTGTCATGCTAACTGCCACTGCTGAATCTAACCCGTATGCAGCAAAAGGTTCTTGAATATCTATCTCATCAGACGGTATATTCAGGTACAAGGCAAGATGAGAAATTAGCCAAGTTTGAATCGCTTTTTCTGTCAGGTTTGGCTTGAAATGTTTCGGATTATCTTTAAATTGATGAACATCTGAATTTTGCCCTTTTTCTGAAAGGTCTTCTACTTCTATTTCTACTTATGCTTGAAGTTGCAGTAAGTCTATTTGTTCAAGATTTGCAGTCCAATTGCCGACAATATCCAAAGTTTCATTTAGAAAACCAACTCGACAAGCATGGCGCTGAATCTTGCCGCTAGAAGTTTTCGGGATACTCGCTGTCTTTAGCAGGATAATGGCATAAACTTGTAATTGGTGCTGTTCTGACACTGCCTGACGAATAGATTTAACGATCTCATCAACATCTAATTGACGTAAGTAAGTACGCTCTATTTCTTGAGTAATAACTAGCTGTTCAACATCTTTTATCTCTACAGAAAATGCTGCCCCACAATTAGGTCGTAGTGCAGGATGGCTCTTTTGGACTGTTAATTCAATATCCTGGGGATAATGATTTTGCCCTCGAATAATTATCAAATCTTTTAAGCGACCAGTGATAAATAGTTCGCCATCAAGCAGAAATCCTAAATCTCCAGTGCGTAGAAATGGCCCTTCTTTTGTGTCTTGTAGGTGAGCATTAAATGTTTGTTGCGTTTCTTGGGGTTTATTCCAGTAGCCACCAGCTACACTCGGCCCTGCAACCCAAATTTCTCCGATTTCTCCATCCAGACAGCGAGTTAATGATTCTGAGTTGGCGATGCTCTCAAAGGGAGTTGTGCAAGATGCGATCGCAATTTTTTGGTCTAAACTACTATAACCAACACCAACAATCGCTCTGGCATCTTCTGCTTCCTCGGTAGTAGTCAAAATCTGATTCTGCTTCAAAGTTTGCTCTTGCACAAAGCGAATCAATGGTGGTGCTGTTTTCAAACCTCCAGACACAATCAAAGTTGTTTCCGCCATTCCATAACAGGGGTAAAAAGCACTTCTTTTAAAGCCACAATCTGCAAAGGTTGCGGAAAACCTCTCTATAGTTTCTGCCCGTACAGGTTCAGCACCATTGAAAGCAACCTCCCAACTACTCAAATCGAGGTGTTTACGTTGTTTAGATGTAATCTTTTCAACACATAGATCATAAGCAAAATTAGGCCCGCCACTGGTAGTCGCCTGATAGTCGGAAATAGCTTTTAGCCAGCGAAAGGGTTTTTGTAGGAAAGACTCTGGCGACATCAGTGTGACTGAGCAACTACCATATAGAGGCTGTAACACTCCACCAATCAGCCCCATATCGTGGTAAGGAGGCAGCCAAATTACACCTCGACTGTTAGGTGTATGCTCAAAAGACTGATAAATTAAAGCGGAATTATATAGTAGATTGTCATGATTCACCATTACCCCTTTTGGGTTTCCTGTCGTACCAGAAGTGTACTGGAGAAGTGCTAGAGAGTTGTTAGTAATCTCAGGAAAAAACCAATCATCTGACAATTCGTTGGGAATTTCATCAGTTGCTATACATTGTAAAGCTACTAATTCTGGTTCTTCTTTAAAGCTTTGTCCTAATTTAGTAATCACAGATGATGTGGTGAGTGCAAAAGTTGCCTGTGCGTTTTGTGCAATAGCTTGCAGTCGTGTCATCCGTTGTTTACCTCGTGGTGGATACACAGGTACAACAGTTGCACCTGCATATAAACCTCCAAAAAAAGCAGCAATGAATTCCAGTCCAGGTGAATACAGAAGTAGGACTCTTTCTCCAAAAGCCTTCATACTTTGAAGTAATGCTGCAATAGCGCGTGCTTTTTGGTCTAATTTTTCATAGGTGAAGCTAACTTTTTCTGTTTCTCCATCTATCAAAAAGGTATATGGCGCTTGATTTGGTTGTTGTATTGCCCTATAACGTAACAGGTTAACTAAAGTTGCTTCTTGTGGAGAATGTGGAAAAAATAAATCGTTATTCATAGCCTTTTGTACTTGAAATAGAATTTAGCATCGGTAAAAACAGTGAAATCACAACTAACTATTTAAACTAGCATAAATTGTCAGTAAGCTATATCGATCCCTTTGATAAATGGAGCTTGCATTTGTTTCAAAAAATTCATCGGGTAATTTCGATTTAAAAGACCCAGTTCGGATACATTTTTACCATTAGGAAGAAAGTAAGTGCCAAAAAGAATGTCCCAAATTATTACATGATTTCCGTAATTATTGTTTGATTCACTAATATTTTTGGAGTGATGCCAGCGATGTAGCTCAGGTCCACTGATAATGTAATTAAACCAGCCAAGTTTTACGTCTATATTGCAGTGCTGAAAAAATCCTTTAATTGAGTAGATCACAGAGTAAAGTGCCAGTACTTCCTTGGATACGCTCAGAAAAATGAAGGGCAAGCTATCGCACAAAAGTTGCAGCGATCTATCTAAGGGATGAAATCTCCCAAGATTAAGCCAATATAATTTGTGAACGGAGTGATGTACGGCATGAAATCGCCATAACGGAGGCCATGTATGGGCTGCACGATGTAACCAGTATCTCAAGAAATCACCAGACAATATCATAATCAAAATTTGTATCCAGATGGGATAGTTGTGCGGCCAGAAATTACTTAAGTTCAAATTATTGTTGTTGATAAAGCCGAGCAACAAACTCACTGAGAAAATAGAAAGAAAGTACGGGAGCAATACCTGTACCAACACCATAAAAATGAAGTCAGTTCCAACATCGCTCTTACTGGGCAACCACTCTTTCCGATAAGGAAGTATAAGTTCAAAAAAAGTTATTAGACCGACTCCAGCAATGATTGTAGCTACGTAACTACTAAGGAATACGTTTATGCCATAACTTTTCAGACCATAATAAATCATTAGGCCAATCGACATGACACCTGGGTAAACTGTCCATGTAAAAATATCACGAAATCTTACATTCACAAGGCTCTTTTTCTCCATTTTTAAATTAGAAATATCCAACAAATACGCTGTTTTGTAATAGAAATTGTTATAGATTTATTCTAAATCTGCTTTTTCTGCATCTCTAAAATATGGATATCTGGATTAATGATAATATTTTGAAGTAAAATCATAAAGTCTTCCAAAATTGTATTAATTGTACTTTCAAAAAATAAATCGACATCGTATTCCATCTCTCCCCAAATGCCTTTTGCTCCTGTTCCCAGATGCAGAGTTAAGTCTCGTCTTGCTCCCCTAAATGGTCTATTTTGTATGCCAACAGAAAGATGTTCTGAAATTTTCACATTCTCAGTTAATAGGGGAATCTCATTGTGAAAAATTACTACTATTGGTAGAGGAAATGTGTGAGCATTATCTGTTTTGGACAGGGGTACAGTTTCCAGAATATATTTCAAGGGTAGAGCGCTGTAGGCATACGCTTCTAAAGTAGTTTTGCGAACAAGATGGAGTACCTGCCGAAAAGTGGGATTGTTTTCTAATTTTGCTTTAATTGGAATCTGGTTAATAAAGCAACCAATTAAAGCTTCAAGTTCAGTTCGATTGCGATTGGCAACGGTAGTGCCAATACAGAAGTTAAACTTACCTGTATACTGATGCACTAGAACCTGAAAACCTGCTAACAAAAGCATGAATAAAGTACAACCTTCTTGTTTGCTGAGTGCTTGGAGTTGGGCTGATAACACTTCAGATAGTTGGAAGGGGTAAATGGCTGCTCTCAATCCCGGCACAGCAGGACGAGGTCGATCTGTTTTGATTTCAGGGACGACCAGATGCGGTGCAAGCTGTTGTTGCCAATAGCTTTGTAGTGTTGCCAGTGCCTCTTTTTGCAGCCATTGACGTTGCCAGACAATAAAGTCTGCATATTGCATTGGTAATTCTGGTAGAGGTGAGGATTTTCCTTGGGAAAATGCTTGATAGATTGCTCCAAGTTCCTGAAGAAAGATAACCATAGAAGAGCCATCTGTAATCAGGTGATGGAGAGTAATCAGCAATATATGTCGATTTTCTGAGAGTCTCAGCAGTGTGGTTCGTAAAAGCGGCCCTCGAACAATATCGAACGATTCGTGAGCTTCTTTTTGGGACAACTTTTGCACTGTTATTTGTTGTTCTGCTTGAGATAGCGATTGTCCTTCTCCTGTCAGAGACGCTGCGCGAACGGACACGCTACGCGATCGCAAATCCACCACCGACAATGGTAGATTCATCATTGGATGAATAATTTGAGTCGGTTTTTCTGCGACAATATCAAAAGTGGTTCGCAAAGCAGCGTGACGATGCACTAACTCATTCAGACTGCGTTCTAGCGCTGGAATGTCGAGATCGCCCGTAAAGTGTAGGGTGAAGGATAGATTGGCAAAGGGATTACTTGGGTCTAGTTTTATTTGAGAGTAAAATGACTCCTGAGCAAAAGACAAAGGCAAAGCAACAGCCTCTGTCCTGGTAACCATGATGGGAGCATCATCAGATTCACTTTTAAACAAGGCCAATTGGGTCTGTAATTGTTGAGCCAGATCGAGCAGGGTCATGTTTTCAAATAACGCCTCGATTGACAACTCTAAAGCAAAGTCTTTTTTTACACGGTTTACTAGTTGAATTAACATCAACGAGTCCAACCCCAAAGTATTGAGCGGTTGTTCAACATCTAACTGAGATGGAGGCAATCCCAACACTTTAGCAATTTGTTCTATCAAATATTCTTCAAGCTGTTGCTGCTGTTCTTCTGGGGATGTTGCAAGTTGCGATCGCCTTAATGAAATATTCGATTCAGGGACAAGAATTTTAGGGGTAGGTACGTCTAGAATTATGGTTTGGCTGGTCAAAGAAGATTCATATTCATCGGTGGAAAATCCAGTTTCCTGGTGATGTCGAACTAAAGTAGTGATGAGTTTTGGTAGGAGTTGCACTTCCGCTAGTGAAAATAATTCTGTTTGGGCAAGAAGTTGAACAATCTGTTCTGCTGAATCTCCCCGGTCAAATAAACTAGAAATCAAAGAACGGTGAGGTAGTGCAGATAGAGCGCTTGGTTGAGACGAGCGACTACTGCTGAACCAATAGCTTTGTCGCTCAAAGGGGTAGGTGGGTAGTCGTAGGCGATCGCGGCGATAATCGCGATCAAATCCTGACCAATTGACAGGTACTCCTAAAATGTAGAGTTGTGCCAAACTGGACAACAACTGCTGCCAGCTGAATTTCCCCGAACGTAAGCTTGGCAGCCAAGTTCCAGCCCCTTCAGGTAGACAACGCATACCCATCGACAATGAACTGGATTTGGGCCCAATCTCGACAAATACTGTAACTCCTTGCTCGTGCATAGTTTGCATACCCATTGCAAATCTTACGGGTTCACGGATCAGACTTACCCAGTAGTCTATTTTTGTTATGGCATCTGGAGATAGCTGACCTGTAGTTCCAGAAATTAAAGAAATTTGTGCGGGAGAGGGGGTATAGTCTGACTTATATTGGGCAAAATCAATCTCCAGCGATTTCATCAGCGGGGAATGATAGGCATAGGATGTGTCCCAGCGAACAGTTTTGACTTTTTGTGCTTTGAGATCGGCCACAACTGCATCAACTACCTCTTGCTGACCGGAAATTACAATTTGCGGGCCGCCATAAAAGCCAATGCCAACCTTGTCACCATAAGGTTGAATTGCAGCCTCTACTCGCTGTTCATCTGCAAACACGCCGACCATCGTCCCCTTTGAGTTTTTAGATTGGATATGCTGCTGTCCAGAGATTATTATCTTGAGTGCGTCTTCCAAACTGAACAAGCCAGCAAGATAGGCAGCCGCATACTCTCCTATGCTTATTCCCATAATGATTGTGGGTGTAATTCCCCAAACTTTCCACAATTCGCAAAGTGCTACTTGCAGTGCAAATGTTGCTATAAATAATTCTGAATCAGTATATACTTCATTGGTAGAATTTTCTGGGGTATTAGGGGAATAGAGAATATCAAGCAAAGACTTTCCCAGCAATGGTTGAGCGATCGCATTACAGCGATCAAGTACTCGGCGGAAGGTGGGTGATTGTTCGTATAGTTGCCGATCTAGTCCTAGTCTGTAGTTACTCAAGCCACTAAACAAGAATCCAATCTTAGGAATCTTTTTTGGCTTCACAAAACCACTCACTAACCCAGATGACTGTCCAAATAATGCAAACGCCTGCAAACGTTCTGCAATTTGTGTTGTGGAATCCCCAATTACAGCCAGCCGATGGTTAAATGAGGTTCTGCCAGTATTGGCACTAAAACAAACATCCGCAATTGATATATCAGGATGATTAACTAAAAACTCGTGATAACGCTGGGCTAGCGATCGCAATGCTGTTTCTGTTTTGGCAGATAGAGTCAGCAGATGTAAAGGACGATCAATCTCAGAAGACTCTAAAACCAAATCGGGTGCTGCTGCCATCACTATATGAGCGTTTGTGCCGCCAAAGCCGAACGCACTCACGCCTGCAATACAGGGGCGATCGCTTGACCAAGGTTCCAGGGTTTGCTGCACTTGTAGAGGCAGTTTATCTAATGCCACATTCGGATTTGGCTGCTGAAAATGCAAGTTCGGCGGAATCTTTCCATACTTGAGGGACAATGCCACTTTAATTAATCCAGCAATTCCACTAGCGGCCTCTAAATGCCCGATATTGGTTTTTACAGAACCAATCCGACATTTATCTCCAAAAGAGCGATTCGCTACTAAGATATTTGCCAGGGCTTTCAGTTCAATAGCATCCCCTAACAAACTTCCAGTCCCCTGTGCTTCGACATACTGTATTGAACTTGGCAAAATTCCGGTATCTTGATAAACTTGCTGTAGTAGTGTCTGTTGTGCTTGCAGATTAGGAGCAGCCAGTCCATTACTACGTCCATCTTGGTTGATTGCACTACCCCGGATGATCGCATAGATGGGATCGCCATCTGCCAATGCTTGAGACCGCAGCTTCAGCACTACAACACCAACTCCTTCACTCCGCACCAAGCCATCGGCTTGAGCATCAAATGCTCTGCAACATCCTGTAGCCGAGATCATCCCTGCATTTGTGAGGCTTGCTGTCACTTCCGGGAATAGCATGATGTTGGTGCCTGCGGCTAAAGCTAGGCTAGATTCCCGGCTACGCAAACTCTGACAGGCAAGATGAACTGCTACTAGAGAAGAGGAACAAGCGGTGTTAATTGCCAAACTCGGGCCCGTCAAGTTAAGCAGGTAGGAAATACGGTTAGCAGCAACACTGCTGAGATTGCCATTGGCTGCATAGCCATTGGTCGAGCGTGCTTCTGCCATGATTTCGTAGTAATCAGAACCGGCAATACCAACGAAAACTCCTGTTGCGCTTCCTGAGAGTTTTTGAGGGACTAACCCAGCATCTTCGAGAGCTTCCCAAGTGACTTCCAGTAACAGCCGTTGTTGAGGATCGATGCTAACGGCTTCTTGTGGGGCGATGCCAAAGAACTGTGGGTCAAATTGATCGATTTGCTCTAAAAAACCACCTTGGATAAGTTGCGTCTGTGATGAAGTGGGGCCGGGAATAAAGCAGGAATGTAGATTTTGCCGTTCGGAGGGAATAGGTGCGATCGCGTCAATTTGATTGCAGAGTAGATGCCAAAAAGCTTCGGGAGTGATTGCACCTGGAAAACGGCATCCGATCCCAATAATGGCAATAGGTTCAATATTCATAGTATTCACTCCTCAACTTGGCTGAGAATTGCATCTCAACTCTGACAATAAAATTAACAACATCTAAAAATTTCATATGAACCTATCCCACTAATAATAGTTTGTTAATCCAGATATGAATTGTAGCAAGGTCAATGAATGCGTCAAAGTAAACT